>JAITQV010000537.1 GCA_031288765.1 Planctomycetaceae bacterium | reverse complement strand
GAAAACCAAATAAAGCAAGAGCAGTTTTTAGTGGTAGTCACCGAAAAGGCACTTATAAAATCGTTCCCCAATAGAGTGCTTATAAATTAAAAATAGTCGCGTAATTTGTGAGGCTCCTATGTTAGTTGCTTGAGATATTATTCGCTATGAAAACAATTCTTAGGCGGCTGTGTATTCATTAAAAATATTACAACAACTAAACCAATGTACGCAAAAATCAATTTTTAAATAGACAGTTACTGTTGGATGTATTTCAAAAAGCCGTTGAACAAAAGAAAGATATTATCACATTTTATTACTAACTGTACTTTTATCGTTTTTTGAGCATTGCGGAAACGATAATTTACTTCATTTTTTGTTGCATTTCCTAAAAAATTATTCCCAAATTCTATTATCGTACCGGCAATTTTAGGCTATTTCCAATTTTTTGGACAAAGCACTGTTTATCATTCTCGACCATATTTCAATCTACGTTCTAAATGATAACTAGCATAAGTACGTTTTTCATAGATTGAATCCGGAGATTTAATTTTATAGTCTATTAATGCCTTTTTATAACAATAGAAATTTTCATCAAGCACATCTATTCCCATTGCATTTAAATAGGTATTGAGCATTTGTGGAGTGAAGCGCTCCGTTATTTTAGGATTGGTATAACATTCGACGTTTTCAAAAGAATAAGGTTCGCCTAACGAGCAAAATCCCCATCTGCCACCATCAAGTTTCGATACATATAATAAACGTTCTGTATTATCAGTAAACTTTGTTCTTCGAGCATCACGAATAACTCGTAAACGAGTACAGCCATGTAAACCTGAATCAGTTTTTCTGTCATACGTATCTTCAATAAGTGTTACTTCAACTCCTTGACAGTTTAGAGAATAAGCCATAGAACTGATACCTAGCTCACTACCGTCAGAGACAAAACATGCTGTCCATTTTGAACGTGTTTCACAAAATAATATTTGATTATAGCCAATAGGATCAAGTATATCTAATCCCTCACGCAAAGAACAATCAATAAATCGTGGTTCCAAATAATATTCCTGAGCGTTTTTAAAATAGGGATTATTGCATATCCACCCCCAATACTCCGTAACAACATCTTCGAAAGATGTTGCCATGAAACTATAACGTTTAGTGACAGGATAATAATATCCGTCTAAAAGTTGTTTAAAGTTTTTGTATCGCATTGTTTAGTATCCTAAATAATCAATTGTACCTATTGTTGTATTTCGTATTTGTCCATTCTATTATTTCTATCCAAGATAACAACTCCTTCAGGGTCATTAGCAAAAATTTGTCGGCTTTATACTTTGAACGGCATGAAATTACCTCTTTTTTTTAATAGAAACATCTAAAATAATTAATTTTGTTATTAAAAATAAGTGGTAATTTCATGCCGTTCAAAGTATAGGAATGTATCGCTCGGTAGAAAAAATAATCCGTCATTACATAGGCATTCTGTAGGAATACGTCCAAAAAATATCGCAAACGATTCAATAGGGCGACATTCCTAACGGAATGCCAAATGATAAGAACACCACCTTTTCTACCAAGCGTTACATTCCTAGCGGAATGTAACGCTTCGACAAGTTTTGATTGAAGGGATTAGATTGCGCATCTATTCAGTCGTTTGTTTTACGTAATTGCTCAACAAACAATTGAATAAATACAAAAATTCCGTTGAAATATTACGAAAATTTAAAACAAAACATAACCGTTGACAGACAATACCATAAACGGTTACGTTTTTTTTTTTTACTTTTAAACACGGAATGGTTATATTTTCAGCACTTAAAGTAATAGAACAATTAAAGGGTTTGGTATCAGTGTGTTACCGCATAAACCAGAATGTTGGTTCCGATTTCGAGAGCGGAACGATCTTTGAGACCGTAAGCATAGGCGTGCGGGAATTGTTCCCAACCGTTCCCAAAATCAAACCGGCTGTAAATCACCCCGGGTTTGCCCTCAAACATGATCGCTTCTAACTCCGGTCGTTCCAATTGACCAAAATCTTCGTAAGTACGCGGAGTATAATCAACTTTCGTAATAGTAAACTGGTTGTTGTAAAGCGGATGATCAAAAGGAATAGGTTCTAAGGTTTGGTCGGGAAACACCCTGCGTATTTCACGCCGAAACGAAGAATCAAACGAATTCCGACCACAACATGCATCCGCCAAGAAAATCCCGCCAGCCTTGACAAATTGCCGAAGCCGCGCAACTTCCTCGTCCGACCAAACAAAATCACGGTGTCCGGTCATATACCACAACGGATACGTCAACGCCGCCGGATTTTTCATTTGAACATTCTGCCGTTTGAATTTGACTTCCATTGTCGAATTTTCCTTGACGAATTTCATTAAATTATGGACGGCATCTGGATCGGGATCCCAATCTCCCTCGTGAACAATCTGAGCAAAAACAAAATCATCACGGCTTGGCGCACTTTCTTCGTGATAGACTTTCGAGGTACTCAGAAATCGCCCCAATTGGAACGTTCCAAGCATGTACGTAACAATGTTTGCCCCGACTTGCCTGGCTAAATCAATCGTCATACGAGTTCCGCGATCATGTTCGTGTCCGTCCCAACCGCAAGTCATGTCCGCAGTTGAGAAAATAACCGCATCACGGCAGCCAATTTCAATAGATTCGAGGCTTGGTTCTGCCGAATATTCGGTTCCGTCGCCTTTTTTGTAGTTAAACTGCTGATTCAATTTGTAATACGAGGCGAACACCGGATTGTCCGGTAACATTTTTCGCATGGGACGTTGCGGAAAAATCAATTCCATTTCACGCCGGAACGAATCGGTAAAATCTTTCCAACCGCAACAAGCATCCGCAATAATTGTTCCGCCGTCAAGAACATATCGGGCAAGGTCTTCACGTACTTTGTCGGTGAGTTCGAATTTATTATGACCGGCAACAAGCAAAGCCGGAAGTTCACGAGGATCGTAAGAAAAGGAGGACAAATCGGATTCGACACCGCGATAATTGATACCGAGTTTGGAATTTGTCCAATCGAGAAGCGTTTTAACATCGGCGGGATCGGTCATCCAGTCGCGGTACATGGTTTGTTTACCGTCTTTAACGACAAAACGAGGAGCACCTAACGCAAGTTTTCCGATTAAAGACGGAGGGCTTGGCGGTCGTTTTTTTTCACTTCGGCGAAGCGGTGTTACGGGGAGCGGAAGCGGAGCAAAACCTTCGCCGCCGGTTTGGGTGGCGTTGACTGCTTTGGGCGGAGGACCGCAATCAATCGGACCGGAATTTTCTTCTTCCGCAAAAGCAACACCCGTAACAAGTTCCGGTGTTACAACCGCTCCGGCGGTCGAAACACCGACTGCCGCAGTAACATGACCGAGTTTTTCCAAAAAATTCCGCCGTGAACGGCGAACATCCGCTCGGTTTGATTTGGGTTGAGATGATTTCATTGTTTGGCTCCGAAATAGAGTTCCTGGTACAAAAGATCGAAAAACAGTTTATTCGATCAAAATACAAACACAGTCATACATACTATCATGTTTTTTGGGTTGTTTCAAGAAGGATTTTTTTTCAATTCCGAATAATTTAATACACTTTAATATTTTGATATTTTAATTTTGATATTTTAATACTGCCCTGAAACCGATACCGAAAACAGCAATTCCGGTATTGTGGGAATATTCCGTATTTTCATAACAAAAGAATGAAAAATTTTGCGGAAAAACATGGAATTGCCAAAGTGAACTGGTTAAATCAATTTTTTTTGATATATTCTGTTTCTGTTGTTAATAGGAAAATGTTGTTTTAAACATTGTAAAATTAAGGAGTGTTCATTATGAATTTTACCGAATACGATAATACACTTCGTTGTATTTTTTCCGGCAAACTCGACACGTTAACCTGTTCCAATCTTGAAGACGTTTTGAACAAACGAATCGTTAGTTTTCTGGAAAAACAAGATATTGCCTGTCTTATATTTGATCTTTCTGAGGTGGATTATGTTTCTTCCGCATTTCTTAGGATTTGTCTTTGTTATTTTAGGTCGGCAGGCAAGAAAAATTTTCGAATTGAAAATCCGACACAGGAAGTTCGAAAGGTGTTTCAGATTTTCGGGTTTACGGAAATTATGAATATCGCATAACCAACTCAAAAATATTGCTATAAAATTAAAACATATTACAGAGAATATACGAAAATGTATGAATAAATATTTTTACGTTAAAAGTTTGCAACACATCATTTCTCTTTTTTTCATATTTATGGGGGTTTGTATTTTTTATACAAATACAAATTTAACACTCTTTCTAGGAATAAGTTTGTTATTTTTTCTACTCCGTTATAAAAATATTTATAAGAATTTAAACAGAACCGATACAATTGAAAATTTTGAGAACAAAAAACAAAACAACTTTATTTTTAAACATCAAATTAACATTAACAATCGGGATCGATATAATGAAAAACTAAGGGAAAAAAAGCGTTCATTGATTACAATTGGGATACTTTCGATATTACTAATCTTTGCATTTTGGTCTCCGATTGATTTATGTTTCCGTTTTAATTCTTCATTTTCATTTGAAGTACATTTTGTTCCGCTTATTGCGGTTTATGGGGCTTATGGAGAGATTCGTGAACTTGAATATGTTGGTTTAAAAGCTAATAAGGATTTTGTGGTATATTATCAACAAAGCTGGAGCAGGCATCCAAAATATGTATTTTTAATTTTATTACCTTACTGTTTTCATCCATGAGATTTGAAAAACCTTGAAATTTTGTATCTATTGGGTCATTTGTTGAATCATCATAATATTTCAACGGAATTTTTTGATTAGATAAAAATATCGACTAAGAACCTCATTTTCAACCTGATTTTTTCTTAAGCCCGCAAGGACGAGATTAGTGGATAGTTGATAGTGGAGAGTATTGCAAGCGGAAACATTGCCGTTGCGGTAGGAATTCCGCTTGCGACACAAATCCCAAACCGCAAGCCGTAAACCGCTAATTGAACAATTCCCGATTCCAGTTGTTCCGTCCCCAAAAAGGGTGTAATTTAACCAAATTGTATCATTTTGCAGTAATTTTGAGCGAATTTGTATCTTTTTTGAACATTCGGACGGGCAAATTGCGGAAATTGAAGAACTGCATTGACCGGTTGAAGAACTGCATTGACCGGTTGAAGAACTGCATTGACTAATTGAAGAACTGCATTGACCAATTGAAGAACTGCATTGACCGATTGAAGAACTGCATTGACCGGTTGAAGAACTGCATTGACTAATTGAAGAACTGCATTGACCGATTGAAGAACTGCATTGACCGGTTGAAGAACTGCATTGACCGGTTGAAGAACTGCATT
>JAITQV010000245.1 GCA_031288765.1 Planctomycetaceae bacterium | reverse complement strand
AATCAGGTTAAAAATAAGGTTATATTGAAATATTCCGCTGAATAGATACTTAAAAGTTAATAATCAAGAGGTAGGCAATCGTTGGGTGAAAGCCCCTCGCCGAGCGATTGCTTGCCGATAGGCAACCGAAACAACCAACATTGTATAAATTCACTGTCGGCATCAGCCGACTAGGAATAAATTTACCGCAAACTTAGGCTGATTCAAAATAAACTTAGGCAAGTTTACTACGAACTGGGGCAAGTTTACTTCGAACTGGGGCAAGTTTACTTCGAACTGGGGCAAGTTTACTACGAACTGGGGCAAGTTCGCGGTAAACGGGAGCGAAATTAATTGATAGTGTCGCAAGCGGATTTCCTACCGCAATAGCAATGATTCCGCTTGCGAACTCTTAACTATTCACTATAAACTATTAACTACGATAGCCCCTCTCGAAGAGTTGCCGCACTTTTGGTAGAATAACCTCCTTTTAGCAGTTTCCCCAATTTTATTCTTACCCATAATTGCAATGGAACGTTATCCACACCTCAAACAAACCGACCCGGAAATTTATGAACTCATTCGGAAACAAACAAATTACGAATCAACTACATTGAAAATGATTGCTTCCGAGAGTTATGCTTCGTATAGTGTTTTGGAAGCCTGCGGTTCGATTTTGACCAATAAATATGCGGAAGGTTATCCCGAAGCCAGATATTACGAAGGCAATGAGTTTGTCGATCAAATCGAAAATCTGGCGGTTGACCGTGCGAAACGGCTTTTCGGCGCGGAACACGCCAATGTCCAACCTTACAGCGGTTCACCGGCAAACAACGCCGTTTATCGGGCGTTGTTGAAAACCGGCGACAAATTAATGGGGATGCCGGTTCCGAGCGGCGGTCATTTGACGCATGGTTGGAAGGTTAATTTTTCCGGTATGGATTATGTTCAGATTCCTTACGGACCTGACCCGCAAACCGGTAAGTTCGACATGGATCAAATCCGCCGAACCGCCCAAAAAGAACACCCCAAGATGATTTGGGTTGGAGCAACCGCCTATCCGCACAAAATTGAATACAAGGATTTTGCGGAAATCGCCGAAGAGATTGACGCTTATCTTGTTGCGGATATTGCTCATATTAATGCTTTGATTATTGCCGGGGTTCATCCTGATCCGGTGCCGTATTGTGATGTTGTGAGCAGTACCAGCCACAAAATGCTTCGCGGACCGCGGGCGGGCTTTTTGCTCTCGAAAATAGAAGACCGTTTTCAATCAAAGTATTTTGCCGACCGCAAATTCAATTTGGCACAACGGATAGATCGTGCGGTTTTTCCCGGATTGCAAGGCGGACCGCATCTTCACATTATTGCCGGAATGGCGGCGGCGTTTCGGGAGGCATTTACGCCGGAGTTTAAGGATTACGGTGTTCGGATTGTGAAAAATGCGAGAAAATTAGCCGATTTGCTTCTTGGCAAGGGTTATAGTTTAGCCGGCGGCGGGACGGACACACATCTTTTGATTCTTGACTTCCGCAATGAAAATTTCACCGGCAAGGATGTGGCGAAGGCGTTAGCGAAATCGGGGATTATTGCGAATTTCAATATGGTTCCCGGCGATCCGCGAAGTCCGTTTGTAACCAGCGGGGTACGGTTGGGCACGCAATCGTTGACGACAATGGGAATGCGGGAAACCGACATGGAAAAGGTTGCCGGTTGGATTGACCGTGTTTGCCGAAACATGACCCGGATTGATGAAGAATCTCCCAAAATCCGTCGGGAAATTGCCGAGTTTTGTTCCCAATTCCAAATTCCGGGAATTACCGAATAGTGAATTGCCGGAACTTGTGATGTCGTTCTTTCCTCCACAACCAACCTTATTTCCTATTTTTTAATAAGGTAATAAGGTTGTTATGATGCGGGAAATGTTGCTGCTGAGGTTGTTTTGTTCGGAAAAATCAGGTTGGGAATAAGGTTCTGTTTTACGCAATTGATCAATACATGACTGAATAGATTACGACAAAACAAATAAAAAATAGTCCGCAGATAACGCGGATTTTCACAGATATAGATTTTCAGTAATATTTCATCGGAATTTACTCCAACGTATAGCAATCGTTTCTTTGTGAAAATCTGCGTCATCTGCGGATTTTTCGCCTGAATTCTCTGCGGTTAATAAAATAGACAATTACAAAAAAACTTGTATAATATTTCGTTAAAAGTCGGCGTACTCGCCGACAGTAAATCAGATAGACGATGGTAAACGGTGTTGCCAAGGACGCTCTTAATGGTACCGGAACCGGAATTTTAGGATCAATTATAAAAAATGTTTCCGGCAAGTATAATATTCCCTATTATTGAGTTCAAACTCCCAATAAACTAATTATAAAACTATGGGAAGAATGAAGAGTGAAAGACGCAAATTAATACAGGGGATTGTACAGGATTATGCCGATGCTCTGCCCGGTTGGACAATTTGTTCGAAATATTCAATTGCAAGATATGTAGGACCTTTTTTACAATGTATTTGGTTAGATATTTTATCAACGGACAAATATAGACCAACAAATTATCTTTGTTCTCTTGTTGCAAAATCTCAGCTACAACGAGGAAGTGGCAGTTTTTTTCATGATACACCGGGTACTTCTCTTGCTCCTCTGAAATTTCATAAAAAGGCGTTTCCGAAAATGATTGAAAAAATGAAGGCAAAATTTTTCCCACGTATTGATTTACCATTAGATGAGCGTAAACTGCTTAGGCAATGTTATTTCAATACGGATTCTCATTTTAGTAACATTTATGCACTTGCTACATTATACGCCTATTTCGGAAAAGATTGTAGAGCATTATGGTGTGCATCACAATACGAAAAGATCGTTCAACGAGAATTTGTCGATTTAAATGAGATGCAGATACAGCAATTAGATTTTCTCAACGAGATACGTAATTGGATCAAAGAGGGTATTGCAAAAGAAAAACTCGAAGAAATTCGTCTTGAGTCATTGAAAAACTGGGGATTTCACGTTCCTGAAAATTAGATAATTTAAATGTGTAAAATCCCAAGCGGAGATTACAGTAATGGTCGCTTCAGCAGAGTTGTACTGTGTATTTCAGGCAGGCAACCGTTTGCCGAACGGTTTTCCACATCCCGCCCTTTGGATTAAACAACACAAAAATAATCTTCGCCCCGAAAAAACAATTTTGGAAAATACCGATAACAACAATATTTGTTTCACACACGCCTACACAAATCAATAATGTCTTCTCCATCATTTAAGTCACGGGAAATTCTTAACCGCCCTTTACGTCTTCTGTTGATTGGGAGCAGTGTTTTTCTTTTTGCGTTTTTCGTTTGGTCAACAATGGAAGCACGAAAAACCGCTCATAACCGTGTGATTGATTGGCTGCCGAAAGGAACCGCCGAACTCGAAACATTTTATCAACGGTATTATCAACATTTTTTCGAAGGCGAACTGTTAATGGTTTCATGGGCGGGTTGTGATACGGACGATGAACGCCTTGATTGGGTTGCCGCTCAATTGGCTACTCCTTTGGAAGACAATCGTCCCGCTTATTTTGAACGGGTTTTGACCACACGTTCTCTTTATCGGGAATTATCGGACGGTTTGTTGGAACAGGAATTGCCGCCGGCGGAAATTCAATCACGTCTTGCGGGCTGGTTGATTGGGCGCAACGGAAAAGACGCCTGTTTGATTGCGCTGATTTCCAAAACAGGTTCAACTCATCGGGCTGCCGCGATTGAAACGGTTTTTCTGACGGTCGAAAAAATCACCGGTTTAACACGTTCCGATATTTATGTTGCCGGTCCGAGTATTGACAGTGTGGCGATTGATACGATTTCGAAAAAAGCCCAAAAAACATTATTGCCGTTTTTTCTGTTGTTTTGTTTGGTTTTGCTTTTCTGTTGTTTACGGAATTTTGTTGCGGCGTTGATTGTTTTTATTGCGGCGCAAATGAATGAAGAACTTGGCGGGACACTTCTTTATTGGACGGGAGCGCATGTTGATTCGATTTCCATGCTGATTTCGTCGCTCATTTATGTTTTAACAATTTCGGGCGGGGTTCATCTCATCAATTATTATCGTGAAACTCTTCATGAAATTCCTGCGGGGGAAGAAAAAAATGTTCCGTATTTAACGTTGAAGAAGGCGGCGCTGCCGTGTACGCTTGCGGTGGTTACGACAATTTTGGGAATGGGGTCGCTCACTGTCAGCAAAATGGTTCCGATTCGGACATTCGGCATTTACGCTTCCATCACTCTTGCCTTAGGAACCCTCTGGCTGTTCCTTTTCATAACAAGCGTTCTCCAGCAATATCCGATCCGCCGCTGGTATCAAACAAACAATTCCGGTAACAATGTTTCCGAAACGTTGGGAAAACGCGGTTGGGAACATTTGGGGTTATTGATTTTCCGTTTCCGGTTTATGATCACATTGACTGCATTCCTTCTCATGTTTGGTCTTGCGTTCGGGGTGAAGAATTTGCGGACAACCGTAACATTTCACGGTTTGCTTCCCGATTCGGCGAAAGTTATTCAAGACTATTATGAACTTGAAAAAAGGATTGGCGGTTTGATTCCGGTTGAAGTGGTCGTTCATATTCCCGATGCGGGCAACAGTTCCGTAACATTGCTTGACCAATTATATTTATTGGAAGCGTTACGGGAAACGTTGAGTAAAACGGAAGAGGCGGGTGTGGTTGTTTCGGTATTGAATTTTCTGCCTAATCTTCCGCCGCAAACGGGGCGGCGAATGGTTCAATCCGCGAAACGTGCCGCCATGACCGGAATATTGAACCGGCATCAGGATCGGTTACGGGAAATCCGGTTTTTTGACCGGACAAACCAACACAATGACGATTCGCCCGGAACGTATTGGCGGTTAAGTCTTCGGGTGTCTTCTCAAGCGAAAACGGATTATGCCGTGTTGATTGAGGGGATTCGGGAGCGTTTGGAATTGGTTCGGGCAAGGGAGATTTTTTCAAAAATGAACGGCATACAATTTGATGTAACCGGAGGAATACCCTTAGTTCACAAGGCTCAGGAACAACTTCTCCGTGATTTGATTGACAGTTTTGTTACGGCGTTCGGGCTGATTGCGTTGACAATGATTGTAATGCTTCGAAGTATTATAAGAGGGTTATTGGCGATGGTTCCCAATATTTTTCCGTGTATTATTGTGTTTGGGATGTTGGGGTTGTTGGATATTCCGATTGACATGGGGTCGATGATGACGGCAAGTGTTGCGATGGGCATTTCTGTTGACGGAACCTTGCATTTCCTGACCTGGTTCAACATTGGTCTAAAACAAGGGTTGGAACGCCGCCAAGCCGTTTTTTTTGCTTACCGGCGATGCGCAACCGCATTGCTGCAAACAACAATTATATGCGGTTTGGGGATGCTTGTATTTGGTTTGAGCGATTTTGTACCGGTGGCACGTTTTGCGGTTTTATTATGTTTACTATTGATTGTATCTTTAATTGGCGACATTATTGTACTTCCGGCGATTTTATTTGGGGTACTTGGTCGGTTCTTCGATTTAAAAAAATCGTAATTATTCGGCGGAACGTTTTTTTAACGCGGAAAACGCGGAAAAGTACGCTGGGAAAGACGCAGAACAATAATTTCCGCGGTAATTGTCTATTTATTAACCACTGAATACACGAAATACACGGAATTTGTAATAGTAATAATGTTTACATACAACTTCAAGGTTAGTTGGCTTATAGGAATAGGACACAAAAATATTTTTTTGTTATTGTATTCATTTTGTATCCTCAAAAAATAAACACACGACGGAGTTTACGCCGTGCGTTTTGAGTGTTTCCCAACCGAAATTGGGAACTCCCTAACCGAATTAGGGAATCCCCTAAACGAAATTGGGAACTCCCAAACCGAATTAGGGAACTCCCAAACCGAATTAGGGAATCCCCAAATTGAATTAGGGAACTCCCAAACCGAATTAGGGAATCCCCTAACCGAATTAGGGAACTCCCAAACTGAATTAGGGAATCCCCTAACCGAATTAGGGAATCCCCTAACCGAATTAGGGAACTCCCAAACCGAATTAGGGAATCCCCTAAACGAATTAGGGAATCCCCTAAACGAGTTAGGGAACGCCATAAATGAATTAGGGCATGCCATAAACGAGTTAGGGCGTGCCATAAATGAATTAGGGAATGCCTAAAATTTACCTAAATTAACCCAATTCGGTTTTTTGAACACGGAAAACACGAAATTACACGGAAATTCGCGGAATGTTTTCTCGTAATTCCGCTTGATATCCGTGTCTTCCGTGTTTAAAACTCCCTTTT
>JAITQV010000100.1 GCA_031288765.1 Planctomycetaceae bacterium | reverse complement strand
TGGAGTTCTCCAATTGGCGTTTGGAGTTCTCCAATTGGCGTTTGGAGTTCTCCAATTAGCGTTTGGAGTTCTCCAATTTTCGATATTTTCGGGGTTCGTGGTTGGTTTTCTGTAATTTTGTAGGAAAAAGGTAGGCAATCATTCGCCGAAGGTTTTTTACCCATGGTTGAGTCGGCGGGAACCAGCTTGCTCCCATTTCTAAAACTGTTTGCGTGAATAATATTTTTTGCGTCTACCCTCAAACCGGAAATAAAACGAACAAATTCGATTAATCAGGTACGTTACGGCTGTACCATCGGCGCATTGCATACGGCGGCGGCAATTCCCGGCACGATTCCGATTGCTCATTGCGGACCCGGCTGCGCCGATAAACAATACACAAATCTTGCGTTTTACAACGGTTTTCAAGGCGGCGGTTACGGCGGCGGAGCAGTCTCGCCGAGCGTCAATGCCGGAGAAAAAGAAGTCGTCTTCGGCGGAAACGAACGCCTCGAAGAATTAATTAAAGCATCACTAAAAATTTTGAAACGTGCAAAACATCCGTGTTTTGCATCCGGTAAACCGAATAATAAAGGTCGTATTCATTTGCCGGTAAGTCCGGGTTGTAATATTGAGTGTCAATTTTGCGATAGAAAAATCAACTCTACCGAACAACGTCCCGGTGTAACGATTCAAATTTTGACGCCGGATGAAGCGGTTGAGGTTGTCCGTCAATCTGTTGCGTCAATGCCTGAAATCAGTGTGGTGGGTATTGCCGGACCTGGCGATACGTTGGCAACGCCTTATGCGTTGGCAACATTCCGCTTGATTAATAAGGAATTCCCTGATTTAATCAAATGTATGAGTACGAACGGTCTTCTTTTGGAAAGTATGGCGGATGAGGTGATAGATGTCGGTGTGAGTACGTTAACTGTTACCGTCAACGATGTTTTTCCTGAAACGTTATCGAAAATATGCAGCAGAGTACGTTTTGCGGGCAAAATTTATGAGGGCACGGAAGCGGCAGAATTACTGATTTCAAAACAACTCACCGGAATTAAACATGTTGCGCAAGCAGGGATGATTGTGAAAGTCAACACAGTGCTTGTACCAACAATCAATAACAATCATATTGAAACAATTGCGAAGACGGTTGCCGAGTGCGGAGCGTTGTTGTACAATATTATTCCGATTATTCCGGTACGCGGAACAGCGTTTGACGCGGTTTCCGCATGTACGTGTACGGAAATCGACGATGCTCGCCGGAAAGCCGAAAAATACATTTCGGTTTTCCGGCATTGTCAACATTGCCGAGCCGACGCCATTGGAGTTCCCGGTGGAATCGATTACCGCGAACAAATCTACCAAAACCGAATCACACAGGAACAAACATTTTCTCATGGATAATTTACGCCAATTTTTTGACATTTTTCCCGACAAAACAAAATTTTTTGACCAACTTTTGACTGAATCCGTGAAATATCACGGTACTATGTTATAACGCTGTTCATGAAAGGTTACAAATTTACGGATCCGGCAAAGCTTTTAGTAAAGTTTTTATAAGAAAAAGACCGATAAAATAAGTATCTCCCCCAATTGTTTGACTCTGTTACACTAACACAATGCGAGGAGATTATGAGATTTATTTTTGTTTGTTTATTGTCGTTAATTTTGTTTTCTTGTTGGGTTGGAGATTTTGTCCGTGCGGAAAATGAAGTTGTTTATCTTGGTCAGGAAGCCTGTGATCCTTGTAAACCCATTGGCGAACAACCGCCTAACGACCCTTGCGACATGGTCGCTTGCGATACGGATGCGTTTAATTTGTTTTCGCACAATTATCCGTACCGCCGCAATCACCGTAAATCGTTCTTTGACAGCCTTGAAGTTTTCGGCTGGATTCAGGGCGGAGTGTACGCGAACAGCCGCGGTAATACAGTTACGAGGTCGAAAGGAACAAATTACAACGGCAGAACGGTTACGCAATTAGACGAAACTTCCGGTAATGGAAAGTTGTTTTCCACTGTTCAATCAACGGATTTTCAGGTGAATCAGTTTTGGCTTGGTGTGAAGAAAGAAGCCGACGGCAAACATGGGTTGGACTGGGGTTTTGCTACCGAAGTATTTTTTGGAACGGATGCATGGATTGCTCAAAGTTGGGGTGATGCCAAATTCGATTATGGTTGGCAGGACGGCGATTATTATACTGCTATCCCACAACTGTACGCCCAACTCGCTTACGGTGATCTTTCCGTCAAATTGGGTAAATTCGAAACAATTCTTGGTTTCGAAGCACTTCGTGCTCCCGACTTTTTCTTTTTCAGTCATTCTTATATTTTTCTGTTGGAACCGTATTCTCATTCGGGTGTTTTTTTCCAATACAATCCCGGCGGTAAATGGTCATTGGGTGCCGCTTACACTACCGGTACGGATGCCGGTATCGAAAATACCTTTGACGATCACGGTTTTATCGGAACAGTTTCATATCAACTCACTGAGAAACTAAGTCTTTCCTACGCGGTCATGTATAACCGAAACGGATACGGTACTTATCGTGATTTCGGCGACGCGGACGGGAACCGGTATGGTCTTAGCGGAACGAATGTTTATCTGCATACGGTTGCGGCAAGTTACAATATTTCGGACAAATGGAACTATTCCGTTCAGTGGAATTACAACGATATTAAAAACAGAGAAGACGGCAGTCATGTGTTTTTATATGGAATTTCCAATTATCTGACGTATCAGTTCAATGACCGGTGGGGAATTGGTTTACGAGCGGAATGGGCTAATTTGAACGCTCTTTTTGATTACGGAACCGATCTCAGCGAATACACACTCGGCGTGAATTGGAAACCCTATTCCAATATCAGTATTCGTCCTGAAATACGTTATGATTACAGTGCGGGTAAAAACGGTAACAAGCCTTTCAACGGCGGTAAAAACCGTGACCAGTTCTCCGGCGGTATTACCGGAGTGATTTCGTTTTAAATATTTTATAACGATTTGTCTAA
>JAITQV010000056.1 GCA_031288765.1 Planctomycetaceae bacterium | reverse complement strand
GAGAAGACGGCGAATAATCGGACGGCACGTTTCGGGGTATTCGTTTTCGTCCACTTTCAGAGTATGACGATTGGACGTACGGGTTCCCAAATCGAAAAGACTCAACAACTTTTCAACATCGTTACGGCAACGTTGTTTCAATTGGTCAAGTTGAATAATCCACGAACGGTGATGCAAGCCTTCGATAAATTCGTTTGTTACCTTCAAACTTTTTTTCGTCGTGCCGTCTTGAATATGCTGATCGACTTGGATAATCGGGCAATCGTTAACACCAATATCATAACCCAACAAAAAAATAGCGTAAATCTGACAGGCTTTTTTGTTTTGCTCGTTGCCGGAGGTATAGATATTCTCCTCATTCTGGTAATGCGAACCAATATAACGACGAAACCGCATAATATCCGTAGAAAATTTTGCTTTTTGTAATTCGATCATTACGGTTTTGGTTTTACCGTCGGCAGTTGATATTTGGGCGGAAAAATCAAAACGGCACACTGTAAGAAACGATTCTCCGGTATTTTCCGTCGGTGTTCCAGCATTATTTTCGGTATTATTCGTTGTGTTTGCTTTTTTGGCGGGGCGGCGAAGGGTACGTTCCCGTGTTGCAAAACGAAGCCCCAATACCTCTTCTTCAATAATTGCCGAAAGAAAGGACTTTGCAACTTCTTCGTCTTCCAACATGAATTTGAAAACAACATCGTAAATCGGATTTGCTATGTACATTGCCGTTATAATTTATATTGCCGTAGCGGTTGCGTCGACGATAGCCGACTAATACGATCCTACCGACTAACGCCGATGCGACCATAGGTGAAAGCCTTTCGGCGAAAGATCGCCTACCTTTTGATTTTTATTCGTAAACAACCCCATAGATACAAATAATTAAATCCGAATGGTTTCATTAGGGAAATTTAGCATTTCAGGATTTTGACAACAGGGCTTTTTTACGCGAACCCATTTTATTTTTGACAACCGGCTTTTTCTCCGGTAATACAACAACTTTTCCGCCAACGGCTTCAATTTTCTTTTGTGCCGTTGCGGAAAAAGAATGAGCCGAAACATCCAACGGTTTTGTCAATTCGCCGTTGCCGAGAATTTTAATCCGGTCAAAAACTTTTTTGACAACACCTTTCTCTTTAAGCGATTGCGGCGTAACCGTTTCGCCCTTGTCAAAGAAAATTTCAAGATCGTCAACATTAACACCGATCACAATATCCGCAAAACCCTTATTATTGAATCCCCGTTTGGGAATACGCCGGACAAGCGGCATTTGACCGCCTTCAAAAACAGGGTTCATGGACGAACCGGAACGAGAACCCTGTCCTTTATGACCGCGTTGACTGGTTTTTCCACGCCCCGAACCGATACCGCGCCCGACTCGTCTGCGTTTTCGGGAGGCTTTCGCCTTTAAATTAACATCATTTATATTCATAAAGAAACTCCTCGTAACCGTTCAATTTCTGTTTGGGTTCGTAAATGCAACAACGCATCAATCGTTGCTTTGACCACATTGGTCGGATTCGATGTTCCGTAACTTTTCGTCAGAATATCGTGAATACCGCAGGCTTCGCAAACCGCCCGAACCGCCGCTCCCGCAATCACGCCCGTTCCCGGACTAGCCGGAACCAAAACAACCCGCGCCGCACCAAAATGTCCGGTTATCTCATGCGGAATTGTTGTTCCGTTCAGTTGAACCTGCTTGAGCTTTTGCGAACCGTCCTTGACCGCTTTGTCAACAGCCGGAGGTACTTCGTTGGCTTTACCGTAGCCCCACGAAACCCGACCATTACCATCCCCGACAACAACCATTGCAGCAAAGCTAAAACGCCGACCGCCTTTAACAACAGCGGCACAACGCTTAATTTTAACGACTTTATCAATCAGACCGACTTGGGTCAATTCGTTTACTGAAGAACTCATGTTTTCGTACTTAAAGGTTATATGTTATTTATTTTGTTTTTTGTTAGTTGAAGATTTTCCGGCGGCTGCTTTGGCAGCAAGTTTATCGCCTTTGGAAACTTTTTGTTTTTTCGGAGCGGATTTGGATTCGTCCTTTGTTTTTTCTTCACCGGCGGCGCCAATGTCAAGTCCCGCTTTACGAGCCGCATCCGCCAACGCCTTGACTCGACCATGATACTTGAAACCGTGCCGGTCAAACGCCACCCGCATAATTCCGGCGTCCAATGCCTTTTTCGCAATTGCTTCCCCGATTTTTTCGGCGGCAACACAATTACCGCCGTTACCGAGTTCCGCTCTCAACGTTTTATCCTGAGTTCCGGCGGAAACAAGCGTTTTTCCCGCTCCGTCGTCAATAATCTGAGCGTAAATATTCGCATTACTGCGGAACACACAAAGACGAGGACGATTCGAAAACCGCTTCACCGTATTGGAAACACGAAACGCCCGATTACGCCGTTGTCTGTTAATTTGCCGAAATTTTTTCACGAAAACACCTGAATCAATTAAATAAAATACAAAACCTGTTGCCGGCTAGTTGAAATAACCGGTTAAAATAACAATGCCGTCAGGCATACATTAAACATGTTTATCAAGCTATTTTTTAGCGGATGCCTTAGTTTCTTTACGCCGAATCACTTCACCGTCGTATTTGATTCCCTTACCGAGATAAGGTTCCGCTTTTCGGATTGACCGGACTTCGGCAGCAAACTGACCAACCATCTGCTTATCAATTCCCTTAATATTGACATGGGTTTGATCGGAACATGTTACCGTCAAACCGTTGGGAATTTGCTTTTGAACCTCATGAGCAAATCCCGCCCGAACTTGCAAAACCTTACCCTGAACAGCAAAAAGGTATCCTGTTCCGAAAATTTCAAGTTTCTTTTCATAACCGGTTGTAACTCCAACAACCATGTTTTGAAACAATGCACGATAAAGTCCGTGCATTGCGGCGGCTTCGCGGGAAGTGTTGGCGCGTTCGACCACAATCGCCCCGTTAGCAGAATCCAATTCGACTTTAACATTCGGACTGAACCACTGTTCCAATTTTCCAAGCGGTCCCTCAACTATAACGTTGGAGCCGTCAATCGACACCTTAACGCTCTTCGGAACAACAACCGGTTTTTTTCCAATTCTTGACATATCAATTCAATTTTTTAACCGCAAATATTAAATAAAACGAAAATATTGATGATTATATTTTTCAATCCATCATCGCCACATGGCGGCAGGCACATCACCTTGATAACCTTTATAGAACGCATTTTTTTTGACCGGTTCATTAACCGGTAAATTTGTCAATGGTTTCGTGATTAAGGTATTTACCGTCTTTGTCGAACGTAAATCGTTGTTCGATTATGATTTTATCCTTGTTCCGAAACTCTGCTTCATAACAATAAACAATCGAAACATTACCGCTTTCGGATTTTTCCAATTCTCCCCATTTAAT
>JAITQV010000746.1 GCA_031288765.1 Planctomycetaceae bacterium | reverse complement strand
TTTTACCAATTAAGACGACGAGACCACAATGTACAACCTTTATTAAATAAAATTAAATATTATTTGAACAAATAATCTTAATAAAACAATAAATATAAAAATACTAATTATCGTAATCTTATGTGACAGCGAAAAAGAACCATCCAATGACAATTTTTACTCACACAAGTGGCCCTTTTTCGCTGGCACTTGACCAGTAGATTGAAAGAATTTTCACTCAAAAACATCTTGGCAATTGTCAAAAAATCATACCAAAAAGGTGTTTCTCTGTGTGCAATTCTAAAACCGCCCAATTTCAAATCGCCGCAATCTCAATAATTAAAACAAAAAATAAGTTGTATTCTCAACATAAACACAATACCGCTTCAAAATATTAAGCGATACGTTACCCGTACGCCCAAACCAAAAAACTCAAAATTAAAATAGACAGATAGTTTATAGTGTATAGTTAATAGTGGAGGACGCAAGCGGAATCATTGCCGCAACGGTATTAAAACTGAATCTTAACCCCGCAAGGGGGTGTGATGTGCATAAGCGTTCATAAGGTAGGCAACCCTTCGCCGAAGAGTTTTCACTCACGGTCGCTTGCCGATAGACAATCAAAACAAAAAAACAAACAATATTGTATAAATTTATTGTCGGCTGACGCCGACGCAATCGCTCGGCGAGCGGTTGCCTACCTTGTGAATTTTTAACCGCAAAATCGGCGAGCGGTTACCTAACTTGGGAGATCTGTCCGTAGGTTGTGCTTTGCTCCGCCTACGGTTATGCACATCTCGCCCTACAGGCTTAGAACAAAAAAACTTTCCACTGAATAGATACAATGCTAATAAATACTCTCCCCTTATAATCTCTCTAATATTGCATTATAATATTAAGGACATTGGTTTTTTACTTTTGCCGTCAATCCTGTTTTGCAGGTTCACCATATCACTCCCCTAATATTAGATGTCCAATCTTGTTGTCTGCTTTAAGGAAGTTCCGGTCGAACAAACATTGATAGATCGAATTCATGCGGCTTGGTCCGATGTTAATATCATTAATGTGGGTCAAAACGATGTCGCTTCCGCACTTATGGAAGCCGACTACTTTTGCGGTCACGCCAAAATCCCCGTCAATTGGGACGCCCTCATTCAACAAAACCGGATTCGTTGGATTCAATCCTCGGCTGCAGGAATGGATTGGCTTCTCGTTCCGTCCGTCATTCAATCAAATATAACCATTACAACCGCTTCCGGTGTACTCGCCAACCAAGTCGCCGAACATACCCTCTCGCTCATCCTCGCCTGGATGCGGAACTTTTCAACCTTTCACCGCGAACAATACGATTCCGCCTTGCCGGATTACCGGAAATTCCTCCGACGTCCAACCCACGACCTAACCGGTTTAACAGTTGGAATCGTCGGTTTCGGCGGAGTTGGACGGCGTTTATCAGAGGTTCTGGCTCCCTTCCAAACCCGAATTTTGGCAACAGACCTCTACCCCACCGAAAAACCACCCCACGTCTCCGAACTTTGGTCGGCTGATAATCTGAATAAACTGCTCAGCGAATCAAATATTGTGGTGCTTTGCCTCCCATTAAACACCCAAACACAAGAATTATTCAATATTGAACGCTTCAAATTATTCCGAAAAGATGCTCTTTTTGTCAATGTCGCACGGGGACAACTCGTGGTTACACGGGATTTGGTTGACGCTTTGAAGCAGGGGTTGATTGCCGGAGCGGTGATGGATGTTACGTCGCCGGAACCCATTCCGCCGGAACACCCGCTCTGGAATTTTTATCCCAATGTCCTTATCACCCCGCATGTCGGAGGACAATCCCGCCGAAGATTCGATGATGTGGTCGATATTTTCACCGCCAATATTTTACGCTGGAAAAAAAAACAACCCCTGATTAATTTTCTGACACCGGAAGGAAAACAACTCGGTTTCCCAATTCGCTGCTCCGATTATCCGCTCTGGATTGATGTTAAAAAACGGAATTGCGGGCAGCAGCCTTCAACGGAAACCTTCGTGCCGGTTAATGGAAATCGAAATAGAATCGGAATTAAACGGCAGGAAACATTACCCGATTCCACAACCGAAGTATTTGAAAATTCGGTAACACACTTTTTCCCGGGAACACAACTGAACGAATGTTCGGAGATTTTGCGTGAAGAGTATTACAATTTACTGGATCATCAGAAAGTTCATTGGGACGAAGATATTCATTTTAATGAAATGCTCGGTCAGGGAGGGCAAGGCGTTGTGTTTCTTAGCGAACAACGAGGAACGGATGGTTTTGCATTGCCTGTTGCAATTAAGGTTTTTTCGCCGGAACGCTTTCCAAACGATGTGCTTTACGAAGAAGAAATGCGAAATATGGCGTTAATCACCGCCAAAGTGGCAAAAATTCAACATGATCATCTTTTGTCCGTTTACAATTGGCGTTCCACAAACCGGATTCGGTTTATGTCAATGGAATGGGTGGACGGTTTTGATTTGAGCCAACTTATGCGTCAGGAAATGCTTGACCATCTCCAAAAAAAAGTTCCTCCGGTACGATGGAAATATCTTAATAATGTGGTGGTAACAACCGGAGTCATGCATCCGCGTCTTATGCCCGGTGTGGCGATTCCGATTATTCGTGATTGTCTTGGGGCGCTTGGAGCCTTGCACCGAGAGGGAATTGTTCATGGCGATGTGAAGCCGTCCAATATTATGTTGAAACGAACCGGAAACGCAAAACTTGTTGATATTGGTTCCGCGTTTGAAATCAGAAATCGTCCGCCAATGCGTCCTTACACGCTGGCGTATGCCGCCCCTGAAGTTCTGGAAGGCAAAGAAATTACACCGCGAAGTGATATTGCAAGTCTGGGATACGTGTTGATTGAAATGCTTTCCGGGCAACGGCTTTTCGGCGCTAATTCCGATCTTAAAGGGCTTGACGGGCGGCTTTTGCTGGCAAGTCAACTTCACAAGATTCTTCCGCCGACGGTGGCGTCCAGCGAAATGTTGATGGATTTTTGCAAAAGTCTTATTGCGCCGGATCCCAACAAACGTTTTGAAAACGCCGAAGCCGCCGAACTTTTTAAGAATGGTGCTGCGGATTTTCAACGCCAATTGGTAAAGGGCGATCTTTCGTGTGAACCGGAACCGGAAATACGAAATTGGCTGGATAATCTCGAAGAATACCACTAAACCACAATAGGCTTAAATGTTGTTGCCGCGATTAATAAATCCTTTATAAAACAAGAACAAAACCGTGAAAATTTACCTTGATACTTCGGTTATTTCGATGATTGATGATTCAGAGCGTGGAATTATCACGAAGGAATTTTTTGAATTTGTTGTAAAAAACAATTATGTATTTGTGATTTCCGAAATTGTTAAGACGGAAATTGAAGACTCGAAAAAAAACAAAGGAGAAACAATTCTGAAATTTCTTGAAACATTAAATTACGATTTTCTTCCTCACAGTGAAGAATCTCACAATCTTGCGTGGAATTACGTCAAAGACAGAGTTTTGACGGAAAATCATATTGATGATTTGACACATGTCGCTTACGCAACAGTATTTGGATGCGACTTAATCGTAAGTTGGAACAGAAAACATATTGTAAAATTATCAAAAATGCAAAAAATAAATTTATGTAATGTTAAAAACAATTATCGTCCTATTACAATCTGCACACCGAAAGAATTTTTACTTTTTACAAATAAGGAGACTGAAAATGAAAACTAAAAAAAACAGCAATAATGTTTTGAGGGAAATTCGTAGAATTCGGAATAAACATTATGAAGAAACGAAAAATATGTCCATTAAAGAACGAATGGAATATTATCGCAAGAAATCGGAAAGTCTTGATGAGAGACTTTCCAAATTAGATTATAAGGACGGAAAGACCGATTTTCCATTTCTATTCCATGATTCCGAATCCGAATACAGAAAGGAGAAAATCAATGAAGAAAACAACAAGATATTGCGGAGTCTGTCAAGAGCCGATTAAGAGGACGCAAGTTTTTATAAATTCGGCAGTTATAAAGTATCAATGAAAATTCCGTTGAAATATTACAAAAATTCCCGTATGTTTTCTCTTTACGCATGTTGTAAATTGATTATAATAAGATTGGAGTTAAGTAGTTGATCCGGTTGTTGAAAATGAATAACATCTCATGGTAACACAAGAGAGATTGATTATTTAAGAATTTCAAAAACTAATATCCTGTGATTTTTTTAATGAAAGGGGTAATTTTATGAGTGAACATGTTTTGAGTATTGAATCTGAAACTGAATTTAATAGTGCGGTTCAATCGGGCGTTGTGTTGGTTGATTTTTTTGCTACGTGGTGTGGACCGTGCCGAATGCAAGGTCCCATTCTTGACGCTCTTGCTGTTGAAATCGGTAATACCGTAAAAATTATTAAGGTTGATGCCGATAAATTTCAATCGCTTGCGATCAAGTACGATGTATCGAGTATTCCGACGCTGATTTTGTTTAAAGACGGTCAGGTTGTCAATCGGTTTGTCGGATTGCAGCAAGCGGCAACATTAAAAACCGCTTTCGAAACCGCCGCAACGTAATTAGATAATAATACGTAACGGCGTTGCAGCATAGCTGTAACACAACTGCGGCATAACCGAGACGGAACCGGTTGGCTCATTATGTTGTCTTAAACCTGGTGTGGTATTACCGCACCGGGAGAGACCGGATTTGTTTCCGCCTGCAATATCATTACTGAAATATCCTTAGCATAATATGCCGGAATGAATGAAACTTCTGCCAAAACTTTTTCAATAGTTTCGCTTGGTTGTCCCAAAAATCTTGTTGACAGCGAGTATTATGTACAGGAAATGAAACAAGCCGGTTTTGAATTTCGAACCGAATTGGATGGTTGTGAAACGGTTATTCTGAATACTTGCGGATTTTTGCGTTCTGCGAGAGATGAAGCGCGAAAATATCTTGATGCATTGATTGAGCTAAAAAATCAGGGACAAATACGTCGGATTGTAGTTCGGGGTTGTATGCCGAAGTTTGAGGGAATTGAAAAGCTTGCGGCGGAATTTCCCGATGTGGACGAATGGTTTGGTATTCCCAATAGTGCGGCGCCGAAAAATGTTTCTTTTAATCGGCGTGAGATATTGACGGAAAAGCATGTTGCTTATTTAAGGATTGCGGATGGTTGTGATCGGCGTTGTACGTTTTGTGCTATTCCGAACATACGCGGGGCGTTTCGGAGTGAACCGATGGAATCTCTTTTGGAAGAGGCGCGGCAACTTGCGGCGGCGGGAGTTCGGGAGCTGATTGTTATTGCTCAGGAAACCACCTTTTGGGGAACCGATCTTTACGGCAAACCGCAATTGACACGATTACTTCGGGAGATTGAGCGGATTGAAGGGATTCGTTGGATTCGTGTGATGTACGCATATCCTCAGTTTTTCGACGACGAGTTGATCGAACTATTTGTTGCCGGCGGAAAAGGGGAGGGAAAATTGTTACCTTACATTGATATTCCGTTGCAACATGCCGGCGATGAGATTTTGTATCGGATGAACCGTCGGGTTACCAAAGCGGAAACCGAAAAACTTTTGGGAAAATTGCGTGAGCGGATTGATTCTCTTGTACTTCGGACGTCGTTGATAGTTGGATTTCCTGGTGAGACGGACGAGTTGTTTGAGGAATTATTGAAATTTGTTGAGACATGGAAATTTGAGCGGGCTGGGGTGTTTCCGTTTTCTGCCGAAGCGGGAACTCCTGCCGCGAATTTTGGAAATCGTGTTCCGCAACGTGTTATCGAACGTCGTTTTGAGCGGCTTTACAAGGTTTGTGAGAAATATTCTATTGGTTGGGCGGTGTGCCAAAAGGGGAGAATTCTTAATGTTCAGATTGACGGTAATTACTTTGATGAATTGGGTCGGAAGGAGTCCGATTTATTTATTGGGCGGACATTTGCTGATGCGCCGGACATTGATCCGGTTGTTTATGTAACGGGGGAACATCTTGAACACGGTTCGCTCATTTCCTGTGAAATTCTTGAGAATGAAGGTTGTGATTTAGTTGGTATTACAATTTGAGCAATTATTCTGCCGATTGCTTTTTTTGTGGTGTTTCGCGGTTAAAAAACAGGGTAATATTTCAACGGAATTTTTTGATCACGTTAGAATATCGAACAAATAACCGGTCAAGTGCAAGCGAAAACGCGACACTTTGTGTAAACGAAAATGTCATTGAGTATCCCAAGTTCAGTTGCCCGATAAAGTTCTTTCCCCACGCAACCAATTCCGAATCTTTTCTTGGGAAATAATCCGACATTTCATTAAAAAAAGGTTAAAGGGTTATTGAATTAGGGTTAGCAAAAA
>JAITQV010000720.1 GCA_031288765.1 Planctomycetaceae bacterium | reverse complement strand
TTTGGGCTATTAAAATGCAAGAACCATGCCAATTCAATTTTCCGTCAAAATCCCCGTATTTTAAAGAATTTCTTCGTTGAACCGTTAAATATCACGGTCAACCAGCATATTTCACGGCTTAACCCGTGAAATATGCTGGAATCAATGAAAATGGAATTAGCGAATCGATTTTGTTACCTTCGCTCCAAGTTCAAATGAAATTTCGGTTTCTTTTTCTTGTACATTAATCTTTAATGGTGTTGTTTTAACATCGGAAAATTCGGAGGCAACAACACTGTATTCTTTGGTTTCTGCTTCAATTCGATTAAGGATTTTTGTTCGTTCTTCCTCATTTTCCGGTAAAACGGCTGGTGTTGGCGGAATAATTATTTCCGTTTTTGAGACAACAACCTTATATTCTCCGGAAGGAACTCCCTTGAAATAAGTTTCCGTAAAAATTTCGGCTTTACCGGTTTCGTTAGTGGAACCGCCAATTGCCCATTGTTTATCACCGGAATTCACAGATCGGAGTGAAATTACAGCGTCAGGAACCGGCTGATTTTCTTGAGTCAAATGAATCACGCAACGATAAAGTTTCGGAAGATCAGTAGGAACTTGCCGTCCTTTATGACAACCCATTGAACACAGAAAAATCGAACAAAAAATCAATAAAACAAAACGACTTAAATTAGAATTCATATTTTTTTTTTTTCAAAATTGTTAAAATTGAAACATTTTCTACTATACGGTTTAGCTTGAATTTGTATTTCTTAAAACGAAATGGAATCTTTACCGGAAGCAGTTGCCAATGCTCCCCAAACTCCATAAGGACTTGGACCAGGACGAACAACAGTAAGCGTTAAATCTCCATGATTAATACTGTCGGAAATAAAACGTAAACTTCCGTCGAATAATACAACATTGACTCCGCCTACATGATAACTTGAAGCGGAAAATCCACCCCAACCTCGTTCAGGGTCTGTCGCATTATTACGATTATTAAATGAAGGTGAATTAGGCGGAACTGCCGCGCAAAAACCAACACGAGCAGGAAAACCTCGTGCAAAATTATGCCCGCGAAAAACATTACCCTGCGTTGCTGTAACAACCGATTGACGAAGTTGGGAACGATCCGCAGTATCCAATACGGCATCAATCAATGTTTGCGGACTTTTTGAAAAAGGAGCAATAGTATCACTTGCCGGTGAAGGTGCTGCACATGATTGTCCAACAACAAAACGACGCGGATCAAGGGTTGGTTCCGGTGCAGAAATAATTGTTTCGCTAAACGCCATTGTATTACTTAAACCATCGTGAAATTCCGCAGTAGTTTTCCAAACAGGAATCATAGTCGTATCGCCATCAGTGGAATCACGGCTCGTGTGAAAAGGAGCACGGGCAACACCAAATGCGTTTGATGTTGCGGCAATATTCGGATGATTATTTCGACAAAGATAATCTCCAATACACGCAACAATATTACTTCGGGCGGTTTGGGGGGTACTGCTGATTGCTAACCCCGGTAAACGACCATCAGGTTCCGACGGACACAACAAAGTCGGAATAACCCCTTGCAGGTTAATATTAGCAGACGCGGCTCCAATTCTAACCGAACTGCCGACAATACCGTCATACCGGCTTTGTCCTTCATAATAGGGCAGAAGGTGAAAGAAAATACTGTAATAGGGTGCGTTCAAACCGTCCGGAAAATGAATCAAACCATTCAACGCCGGAAATGCTTTTTTAACATCGTTATAATTGTGCGATGCCAAACCGATTTGTTTCAAATTGTTCGAACACTGCATACGCCGTGCAGATTCACGTGCCGCTTGAATTGCCGGAAGCAGTAACGCAATCAGTACTGCGATGATAGCAATAACAACCAAAAGTTCGACCAGTGTAAATCCACGATAAAAGGTAATTTTCATAATATAAACTCCTTTTTAGTTTAAATTGTTTTAGTTAACATGTTACTTTTTTTTACGTTCTGATTTTTTAATAATCAGTATTTCTTTAACCGGACTTGTTCCAACAGTAATTTGTAAAGGTGTTTTATTGGGTAATCCGAACTCTTCAACAATATGATTATTAATAACGGCTTCGACGGAATTTTCCTTTTCCGGATCATAATCGGGAGGAAAAATAATCTCTTGTTTTTTAATAGTAACTTTATACTCACCCGGAGCCACTCCGGGAAAAGAACCATTGACCGCAACTTTAACAATTCCTGCCGAATCAGTTTTTCCATTACTGTACCATTTTCCTTCTACCGGATACAACATAACGATAGCATCTTCCACCGGTAAACCATCGTCAAACTGAACAGTAAGTTCACAATCTGTCAATTTAGGTAGTCCAGGTGGTCGGCGGCTTCCGCAACCGAACATCAAGGTCAAACAAAATATGCTAGTTAAAAAACAAAACGAAAACAGTTTCATTAGTCCATAATCCTAAAATTGGTTAAGGTTTAATAATTTTTAGAGAGACTTTGGTTCTCCACCGTTAATGGTACCGAGTGCCCCCCAAATGCCGAAATCGGATTCACCGGAATCTTTGAGTTTACCGGGTGTTGTTGTGTTAAGGAGGTTTCCCGTATCGATCATACTGGAAGTTGTCCTGACGGATCCGTCAACAAATAAATTTTGTACAATATCACCGGCGTGTTGACTGGAAGCGGAATTGAGAGTTCGTGCCTGCGCATCATTACTTTGGGAAACACAACTTGGACCGTTGGGAGGTAATATGGTCGAAAAGGCTGTTCGTGAGGGATGACCGGCTGACCATTTCGATCCTTTCCAGTTCAAAATATCCGTAATTGGTCCTATATATTCACCATTTAAGACATTACTCAAACAGGCGGCAGGATTTGCCGTTGCCATAACAGTTGCCTTATTATGTTGCGGAATAGCGGTAGCGTCTATCCATGTTCCTGATTTAGCGAGAACTTTGTCGGAACCAGTCGAAATGACGGTTTCACCAAAGCCAATTGTATTAGAGGTTCCGTCCGTTATATCGCTAAGTGAACGAGTGGGACTTATATCGGTTTGGGTATCTTGTGTAGAGCTGGCAAATCCCCGTGGATTAGGGTATCTACGAGCGACAACTCCAGCTAAAGCGGAATCAGCCCAATCACCAAGACAAGGAATGTAACTTGTCCGCCCATTGTTGCCTGGCGGCAGTATCGATTTGTTGCGTCCTGTATCGGAAGGACAAATAAATTCTTGTAATTGGGTAGCCCATACTTTACCATCACCAGTTAGATCATGAGAAGGAGCTACGGAGTTGATAGAATAGGCTTGTTCATGGAGTGCGGGTTGCTCCATAAAAGCAAGCAGGGCAACTAACATACTCCGCCGCGAGACATTAGCACTTCCATTCCATACCGGAGGTCCACCGAGAGCAGGTGGAAAAGAATTGTGAGTAGTGTGGTAATTGTGTAGTGCAAGACCAATCTGTTTGAGGTGGTTGGAACACTGCATTCGTCTTGCGGCTTCTCTCGCTGCTTGAACCGCCGGTAACAATAACCCAACCAACAAGCCGATAATCGCAATCACCACAAGCAATTCGACCAACGTAAACCCGCGAAATTTTCTAATTTTATAGTTATTCTCCTTAAATAGAGATTTTAAATATTTAACAGATTACATAACAAATAATCTGTTGTTGCTGAAATTGGGAAACAAACATTAGCCGAGAAACGGCAACAGAAATATCGCTCTTTGGCAGGAGCGACACGCTAACAAGTTAAGTTTATTCCCACCGACCAAAGTGGTGCATCACATGTGTTAAAATGTAAGGCTGAATTATACCTATTGCATTGTACGCGACGCTCCACGAACGGGAGCAACGCAACTTTACAATGCAACAGTAATTTTCTACCCGGAAAATCCGTTGGTCAGTAGAAAAATACTTATCGTCAAAATGACGACTTGTTATTTGTTGACGTACTCGATTATTTTTTTCACCCGAATTTTTGTTCGAGCTACTTATTTTTTAAAATATAATTTAATCTCCTAAATGTTGATTTTTCAAATATGGAAAATTATTTGTCGGTTATTCTATATTTAATAAAATATCGGTCAAGATACCCCTCCCCAAAAAATAATTTTTATATTTTTTCGCATTTTATATTTTGTTTTTATTTAGATGAATCTCCTATGGAGATTTATTGATTTGTTACATTGATTTTCTATTGATAGGGATTTCCTACGGAAATTGTAATATCTGTACTTTCCAAAAAAATCGGCATTGAAAACAGTTTTCAAAATTGTCTTTTTAAGATTGCATGTTTTGAAAAAGGAAGTTTTTAAAAGTTTCCTATTGGATTTTGTTATTGAAATTGTTCCAATTCCCTGAGTAATTTTTGAACAATTTCATCGTAGGAAAAAGTTCCAAGAAGGCAAGTACCGCGTTTAAGATTGACCGATTTTGCACCACACCAAAGTCCAATGTCGGCGTGATCCGTTTCACCGGGTCCGTTGACGCGGCAACCCATAACCGCAACAGTTAACGGTATATCCTTCATAAATCGGGTTGCCTCGCGAACTTGTTGCGCTAACGCAACAAACCGGTCATTCTCAACCCTCGCACAACTCGGACAACTAATAATATTAAGCCGATCCGGTGTCCAGTCGGCGGTTGTTAATATTTTACCTTGTTGGGCGTTACGCAAAATGAGTTTGCCCGCTTCGATTTCTTCCTGCTTGCGTTCATTGGAAACCGTCAACGAAACCCGAAGCGTGTTACCAATTCCCTCCGCCAACAACGGCTCCAAAGCAAGCCGGGATTTCATCACACCTTCCGGCGGCATTCCGGCTTCCGTAAGACCAAGATGAAGAGGAATATCGTACCGTAATGACGCAAACCGCCGGTTCGCCGAAATAACCGTTGCCGGATCCGAAGACTTAATCGATACACAAAAACGCTGAAAACCAAGCGAATCAATAAAATCCGCATGTTGCAACGCACTCTCTAAAGCTTTGCCCAATGTACCGTTGAACTGCGAATCATTACCGGTATTTGACAAATCAAGACTTCCGCAATTGACTCCTATCCGTAACGCACAATCATGTTTTCGTGCAATTTCAACTATCCATTCCACCTTTTTTTGCCACGAAATTTCCGGTTCGGCGTGGTGTAAATGCCCGGGATTGTAACGGATTTTGTCAACATACGGCGCAACAAATTCCGCTAAACGGTAATTTTCCTGAAGATCAACAGATAAATTGGCTGTTGTCCGTTTCCGAATTTCCCGCAATGCCGCCGCATCCTGCTGCGTATCAACCGCAACACGTACAATTCCCGCTCCGGCGTCGGTTAAACGTCGGCAGGTTTCTGCGGTTGCAACAATATTAGTGGTTTTAGTTGCCGTCATACTTTGAAGTACAACCGGCTGAACTCCGCCGATAATAATCGTTCCAACCTGAATTTCACGCGTCTTACTTTGTATCATAAATCAATACCGGCTCCGGCTCTCTGCATTTTGTTATACAAATTTTAGATAAGACATAAATCCGTCAGGCGGCGACCAAACTTCCAGACGGTCGGCAACTTCCTTTGCTGTTGTAATCCGCTCATACGGTTCCCGTGCCAGCATACCGCGAAGTAAATCAACTAAATCAAACGGTATCGCCTGATTCAGTATTCGCGGGTCTTTCGGATCAAAATTGATTCTGTCACGAAATTTTTGCTTGACATCGCCGTTCGGATACGGCAGGGAGCCCGTCAACATCTGGTATAAAGTACAACCAAGTGAATAAATATCCCAAGTCGGCGCCGGTTCGGAAGGATTACGAATCTGATCGGGTGCAATATAATCAACCGTCCCCGCAACACGTCCGGTCGCTTTCGATGCCGTATCAATTTGACGTTCCAATAAATTACCCTCCTCAAACATCCGAACCATCGGGTCTTTGAAATTTCGTTCAAACGGAACACCAAGCCCCATATCCGTCAGCTTCGCCCTCCCCTCACTCGATAAAAGTACATTCGCCGGCTTAATATCGCGGTGAATAATACTGTTTTCGTGCAAATAATGAATCCCCCGCGCAATCTGACTAAGAATTGCCGCAACAATTTCTATGGGCAAAACTCCTTCCTGCCCAAAAAGTTCACGCAAATCGCCGCCGTCAACAAACTCGTGAACCATATAATGAACATTGCCGTCACGCCCCGAACCAAAATATCGAACAAGATTCGGATGAACAAAATTCTTTTGAATTTCAATTTCATGCAGAAATCGTTCCGTCAATTCCGGTGTCGTTCTGGCAAGCGGTAAAACCTTGAGCGCAACATAACCGTATTCGTTGTACCCCAAAAAAACATGTCCGTAACCGCCATGTCCAATGGCATCGAAAATCCTGTAACCGCCAAGCGTAAATTTAGTACGCCCATTCAATAATTGTTGCGTTTGCCAATCGTTGAGCAATCCGCTCCGAACCAATTCCTCCGCAAACCGGCGATCCAACATTGTTAGATTACGATCCTGATTGACGGCTTCACCGTCCAGAGATGCAAGAGAAGAATCGGAAGAATCAAGCGGTTTCTCTTCTTCCGCGTTTTCGGGAGAACGCCGTACTCTGTAACACAATTGAGCCGGATGTTGTAAATGTTTCCGATCAATAGGATTCGTAACCATTATTCCGGCAGGCAATAGAACTCCCGACTCAAATCGCCGGAGAAATTCGTCCAATAATTCCGGTCGGACAAGACCGCTTGCCTTAATATAATGATACAGTTTAGGAGGTTCCACAGGAAAAATATTTTTTCAAAAGGCAATATACTTCAAACGGAAACAACAATAACCGTCAACCTTAAAACGCCGCAAACTGTTTCCAATTATTTATCCGATTTTAATTTGGCACGGAGTTCAGCAATTTGTTTATCCTTTTCCGCTAAAGCCTTATCTTTTTTTTCTATAAGTTGTTCTTTTTTAGCAAGTGTTTTTTCGGTTCGCGTTAATTTACGGCGGATTTTTTGCATTTCGGCATCGTTATCACCCTCAACAATCCGGCGTATGGATTCTTCAAATTCCATCGCCTTACGTCCTTCGTCCGATGCGG
>JAITQV010000710.1 GCA_031288765.1 Planctomycetaceae bacterium | reverse complement strand
GATTTAAATAGACAGTTATAAAAAAAGTATAAGAAAAAATCAAAAGTCAAAATAACAATATAACTCCTTGATATAAAAGAATTTACAATAATACTACAAATAATACAGCAGCATTAGGGACACCTCCGAGTCTTTCGGGGACACCTCCGAATCTTTCGGGGACACCTCCGAATCTTTCGGGGACACCCCCGAATTTTAGAAAAATACCGGTTGATTATAAAAATTGTCCCACTAAACCCCAAAATCCCCCAAATTCCCCTTCTCCCCAATCTCCTTCAAATAAAAGGTCGCCGAACTTCCGTTTGCCGTAACCTCCCCAATATTTGCCCGGAATGATAGGCTTTTCTATTGGAAAACACACAAAACACCGGAATGTTGCCCGCCGGATTGAGGCGGCGGTTGCGATTCGCTCCGCCTACGGCTATGCACCTCTCGTCCCCGCAAGACGAAAATTTAGGGTTAATACTGAAAAAAAACAGCGGAATAAATATTAAAAATAAGCGTTGTTTTGCATAATAGTTTGACAAAGAACCGAATAGATACAATAGTTAATAGCGCCGCAAACAGAATCATCGCTGTTGCGGCAGAAGTTCCGCTCGCAGCACTCTCCACTTCCAACTCTCAACTATTAACTATTAATTCTCAACTATTAACTATCAATTCTCAACTATTAACTATCAACCGCTTTGCCCCCCAATTTCCCCAAAAAAACCGAAAGCATTTCCCTTGACCGAATTTGAGAAAATCGCTATCGTTTTCCTATGGCACGAATTAAAGATGTTGAAGAGGAAAAAATCGTTCCCGTTGAAAAAAAACGACGACGACCCAAAAAACTGCCGGTCGCCGATGACGAAGAAAATATAAACCCGCCCGGCAGAAAAATTCAAAACAATAACGATGATTCCGAAGATGAAGAAAGTATCTCAACAGGAAATGTTATACTCGATATCATTCTCGACTTCCGAGATGACTGCATTGACTGGACAAAAGAACATTTCATAACCGCTCTTATTATTGGTATTGCCGCAGCCGTCCTTCTTCTAATCGCCGCCGGCTTGACAATACGTTATTTTATCAACTATCTTAACCGCCCAACACTTAAATTGGCACTCACCGCCTATGATTTCGGTTCGTATGCCGAAGCCAAACATTTGGCGGAAGAAGTTCTAAAATATATCCCGCCGTCCGATGTCCAAACCCGAACAGAAACCCTGTTTGTTCTCGGAGCGGCAACCTGTTTTATGGCGGAAAACTCCTGGGAAACCGACCGCCGTCCCTATTATTGGGCTGCCGCAAATTATTTAAGAGATTCGGGAAACTACGGGTTTATTCCCGAACGCCGCGCCGAAGGTTTTTTCCTGCTCGGAAAAAGTTTGTACCTGAGCGGAGAATTAACCCAATGCCGCGAACCGTTTCAAAATGCTCTGGAATTGGATTCCCCCAATAAAAAATGGATTTATTGGTTTTTGGCTCATTCCTATTTCCTTGAACCAAACCCCGATTTCCATGAATCACTCCGGTATGTTCAGGCGTTTCAGAATGATCCGGCAACAACCGAAGAGGAAATATATGAGGCAAACCTGCTTCGGGCAATGATTCAAATTCAACTCGGCAGCCCCGATACCGCCGAACAAATTCTTGAGAAAATTCCGCCGCTCGACCAGTTTCGGACAATACGGCAATTTATTCTCGGTCAAATCGCTCTCGTGAAAGCCAGAGAATTTCGGCAAAAAAGTATTGATTTGGAAAACCAACAAATTCCGGTTCCGCTCAACGATGTTCCCATTGCTCCGGCTCCGGTAAAACCCGCTTCGCCGACCCCAACTCCCGCAACCTCCAAACCGGCAGCCCCCAATTCGGCAGCCCCCAATTCGACAGCCCCCAATTCAACAGCCCCCACCCCCAATTCGACAGCCCCCAATGCGTCCCCCCTAAACCCGACAACTCCTGCTCCGGTTGAAAATCTGTTGAATGAAAATTTGCCGGATATGGAAAGATTGTTGCCGAACAGGTCAGCAAGCGGAACTCAAAAATTGCCGGATTCTTCGGTTTGGGCAGTCGCTCCGGTGTCTCCGGTGGAACCGGAACCGGTTCATTCTTGGGCGGCGGTAGTTCCTCCGGTTCCGGTTAATGATTTTGCCGGTGAAAATTCATCCGGCGAAACTTTGCCCAACGAAAATCCGGACGCCGCATTTTCACGCCGGATAAATTCCCTGCGAAGCCGGATTTCCGAACGCTATGCCCAAGAAGTTTCCGGTGCGAACTCTTCAACCTCTTCGCCGGTTTTGCCGCCGAAATCAGCAGGAACAATTTCGGATTCCGGTGAGCGGATTATTGTTCTTCCTCCCGAAACGCCGGAAAAGCAGGCTCCGTTTCCGTCGGAATTTCCCGCCGGCAGTCTGCAAACACAACCGCAACCCGATCCGGTTCAACTCAATATCCGAAAACTTCAGGAACTTGCAGCGGAAAAGTATCGGGAGGCAATCGGGCATTTTCAGGAAGTTCGCCGTCAGGAATTGCCGGTGATTCGCTGGCTTCGGAGTGCGGAACTGTTGCAGGGAATTTGCTGCGATGAAATGGGCGATCTCGCAAAAGCGCAGGAAATTTATCTCAAATTAGCCGAAACCTTTCCCCAAACTTCCGAAGCCGCCGCCGCCGACTTCCTTTGGGCGGAAATCGAACGGAAGTTCGGACGGACGGAAATTTCCTTACGCGGTTACGCACGGACGTTCGAAACAATACGGCAAGAACCCAATTACGCCTGCTTCTGGCTTTCCAAAGAAACTATGCTGGAACGTTGCCGCGAAATCGTCCGCAACAGTATTCAATTAAAAGAATACAAAGAAGCCGCAACTATCCTTTATCTTCTTCGCGGTGTGATGAAAACGCCGGAGTTAGCGCGGTTTCGCGGGGATACTTACGAATCTTGGGCGGTTCACCTCCGGCAACAGGCAGACGCCACACTCGGTCCGGAAGGCGAAAAATTACTTCGGGAATCCTACGCAAAATACCGGCGTTCCGGTGAGGCGTTTGCCGAACTTACCCAAGTCGATTATGAATCCGCCGATTTTAGCGATTGGCTTTGGCGCAGCGCGGAAAATTTCAGGCTCGGAAAAGATTACCGCCGAGCAATTCCCCAATATAAACACTTTTTGCGAATTACTATCAATGAACACCGTCCCGAAGTTTATCTTTATCTTGGCGAAATGTTCCTTCATATTGACGCTCTTGACGCCGCTGTCGATGTGTTGGAAGAGGCGCTGCAATACTATCCGAATCACGCTTTGGTTCCCCGCATCCGAATTACGTTGAGCCGGGCTTATGTCGAGAAAAAGGAATGGGAAAAAGCACAGGAAATACTTCAACAGAATTTGATTGATGAATACGCTCCGTCTTCGGCGGTTTACCGTGATTCGATGTTTGCGTTGGGCAAATTGTTTTATGAGCAGGGTCGTTTTTCGGAAGCGGTTCCTTATTTGGAGGATGCCGTCAAAAATTATCCGAATGCCGTTCAAACCGCCGATTCTCATTATTTTCTTTCCAGAGCGTATTTGCGGCAGGCGGCGGAATTTTCACAATCAGCGGAAGAATCGGTATTGGAGGCTGTCCGCCGGCAACTTCTGACAAACGCCGATATAGAACGGGAAAAAGCGTTGATTCATATTCAAAAAACAGAAGGAATACTTGTGAAACGTCAGGAAGTGATGGATTTGACGGAATCGGAACAACTGATGCTGCGGAACGTTTTGTTCGAAACCGGTTCCGTTTTGTTGGAATTAAAACGTTATGAGCAGGCAATTTCGGCGTTAAGTATTGTCGCAACCCGTTATCAAAATCAGCCGGAATCGCTTGACGCGTTGATTCGGATGACGAGGGCGTACCGGCAGATTGGAAAATGGGAAGAAGCGGCAACAACATTAAATCAAGCGGAATTCGTCTTGAACCGTTTGGAAAAAAACGGTACGATTCCACAAGACAGTAGTTGGAAAAAACTCATTCAATCCGAGAAACAGTGATTTGGGGTTTATGATTTGTGGTTTGTAATCACACACCCCGAATCACAAACCACACACCTCCAATCACACATGTATGAAATTAAGTGAACTTATTCGGCGGAAAGAGGAATTACTTCGGCGTTTGCTTCCGGTTTCGGTTCAACAGTTAAAGATTGTACGGCAGGACAATCTCACGGTGTTGTTGCAACATTTGGCGGTAAAACAGCGTCTGATGAATGAATTTGAGGCGATTGAAGAGCAATTACGTCCGTTTCAGGCGATTCCGCCGGAAGAGAGACGGTGGGAAAATGAAGCGGAGCGGTTGGAAACGGAGCGGGCGATGGAGCGTTGCGCGGGGATATTGGAGGAAATTATCAGGAACGATTCAACCGGTATGGAGGAGCTTAGGGTTCGGAGAACAGAAGTGGAAGACCAACTTCGTCGGGTACGGCAGGGTTCACGGGTATCGGTTTCTTACGAAAAATTCCGCTGAACCGCCGGCATCTCAACTATATCACTATTAACTATCCGCCATCCGCTATTAACTATTAACTAAAAATGATTCGTCCGACATATCAATTTCGAGCGTTATTTGATGGGACAACGGTTCCGGTATTGGAGCAGGTTGTGAATTTTGACGAAGCGCGTCAGGCGTTGCTTGCCGGCAACATTGCGAATTTTGACACGCCGTTGTATCAAGCGCGGGACATGGATGTTGGGTCATTCAAGAAGAAGTTGGCGGAGGCGATTACGCGGAAACATCGTCCGCCGGGGCATTTTGGACCGGAATGGCCTTTGAAGAAGGGGAGTTCTTCGGCAATTGGGGATGATTGGCCTATTGATCATCCGATTTTGTACCATGATTTTAACAATGTCGGCATGGAGTTTCAGGTAACGGAGATGGCTAAAAACAATATGGAATTTAATACGGCGCTTAGTATTATGCGTCATCAGATGTTGTTACTTCAAACCGCCATTAGCGAACGTGTTTAGTGATATTACAAGGATGTCTTAAAACGTATTTATTCCGTCCTTCACAAATGCGTTATTGGGAATCACAGATTTTGGGCTTATGATTTTTCTTAAAAATTTCTAATCAAAAGATTGACGAACATTTACCGACCTGTATCGCAAAACAGATAAATACTTTGGCGAGTTCGCCGAGAAGTCCGCCACACTTACCAACTCATGTTACGCAGTTGGAGTTTGCCGGTAGGCAGGTATTGGGTTTGTCCTTGTTAAAAATCTTTATTGCCGAATTGTCCCTAATTGGGTAAACTACGTGTTTTCGGGCGTATGTTAAATTAGAGAAGTTAAAGTTCGCTCACAAACTCAATCATTTTGCTCTCAAAGCAAAAATCTATTGAGCTGCCTCAAAAGCCGCATGGAACGAACTAAGAAAAATTAAACTCACAGGCAGTGCGTAACATGAGTTAATAATGTGTACCTCTAAAAATTCAGTTTTACAAATTTTTTCTATTGAAAATTATGGACTTACAAATAATTTTATTGAATTTTTATAGTTACCCAATAGTTGAGTAATTTCTTCTTCCATAAGTTTTCGATTGGATGTTGGATTTTGTCCCCAAAA
>JAITQV010000679.1 GCA_031288765.1 Planctomycetaceae bacterium | reverse complement strand
GGAAATGTTCTATTGTCCCTGCCACGCCGCACATTTTGATTTCGGCGGCAAACGTCTTGACGGTGTTTCCCCGCGCGATCTTGATTCTTTGGAAGTCAAAACCGAAAACAATAAAGTTCACGTCCGGTTCGAGAATTTTACGTTTGGTATTGCCGAAAAACGTGTTTGAATTTTTCGCGTAACCGTTCACACCGATAAATATAAGATAAGCAATTAGTTCCTGCTGATTTTACGTTGTTCGCAATTTATCGTTTTGTTAATTTGTGTTTCAGCATAAGAACGATTGACGACCAGTCATTTCCGCAAGAAACGAAAGTCAGCAGAACTATCATCTGAAATCGTAATGAATATTTCGGTTATATTGTTGCGATAAAACGTCTTAAATTTTAACAAAGTACTAAAGAATTTATATGAAATTTGATAGAGTCATGGATTCATTTTACCTTAATTATTTTGTAGCTTTCGTTGTTATAGTACTTTCGTTTCCATTGTTTGCTTGTCATTTAATCTTGTGTAACCATTACCAAAAATATTATTTCAAACAGAGATATTATAAATCTAGTCTAGCAGATGATTCATTACCAGTTTTTTTCATTTTTTTACTTTTGGGTATATCAATATATTTGTATATCTATTTTCTTATACCGTTTTATTATTCCTATCCATGTTTACTACTTGTTTGGTTTGTATTACTTCAAGTCCACTTTTTTGTTCGTATGAAAATTTTTCAACTAAACGAACGGAAAAAAAATAACCACAAATCGAAACACGACTAAAAGTTAAAAATGCAACCCCTTGTGCTAAATCGTGAACGTGTATCTCAGGTAAAGCCAGGCACGAAGATAAAACTTCATCTTGAATTTCTCGAAAGGCTGTTATATCTACCGATCATTCGTGTTGAACGAATTTAATCTTGTAATTATTGATTTGTGGTTATTGTATGCGCAAATCAGAATTTTGTCGTTTTTTGAATATTACAGAAACGATAATTTTCTTTGTTTTTTGTAGCATATTCTAAAAATTGTCCCTGATTTTTATTATTGCACCAATAACTTTAGATTATTTTAAATTTATTGGACAAATATACCGAATAAATTTTTTAAATTACCTTTGATTTTTCTTTTCAGAACTACTTGACGTGCCTAAGGGATATTGGGAAAATAATGACCATTCCATTGTAAAATACAAAATCATCTGAAATATACATATTAGACAAATACGCGGCGGTACTGATCGATGAATTCCTACAAATGAATGAATATCTTTACAGCAAATAATCATAACATATAACCAAAATAGTCCACTAACAAATGCACACAATCTTTGTATGATATGAAATTTTGGATTTTTATTGAATAACAATGTAATTGTACAAAAAAATTGCAATATAATCATACTCATCAATAATCCGATATTGATATGCAAAGAAATATAGTCCCAGATTGAGTCGGAAATAATTAAACAAAAGATTAGTATCAAAGGCATAAAGGAATAAAAAATTATCTTTGTATCCATAACTACACTTTTCTAAAACTGTGGTAAAACAAATATTAACAAATCCCCAATTTATACATTTTACAAAAACTGACAGAGTTCCACTGAAATACTACAGGGAACTTCTAAAAACATCCTTTTTCAAAACATACAATGTTAAAAAACAATGCATTTTTGAAAATTGTTTTGTCCAAAATCAGGAGACAAATCTTGAACATCTGGACGAAGTATAAAATCTTCAATCCAGTTTGTTATGTCTTCATCCGATAAACGACCAATTCTGGCGATTAATAAATACATCCTTCACATTTGGACGATGCATCGCTTCATTAATATACTTTGAACGGTTACTAATTAGTTTCTGTTGATTTTGCGTGAACGGTTATTTTTTTCGGTTACATTCCCGGCAGAACAGGCGGCGGCGGAGCGGAACTTTTTCGCAAAAATTCCGTTGCAACCCAAAGCCAACCCAGTCCCAATGTCCCGCGAAGAATTAAAACCGTTACGGCAAAAATCAGATAATGCAGCAATGAACTGCCGACATTGATGTCCAATACCGCATGAGTTATCAACATCGCCACGCAAGCGAATGCGGCAAAATAAATCCAGACAAAAATGAGATCAGCGTTTATCTGCCAAATCAATATCTCAAAAAGAATCCAAAAAACCGCATAAACAACAGCACTGACAGCCGTTTTTTTGTACAAATCGGAGCCGGTCAACATGAAGAGTTGTTCCCGATCACGCAACACCTGATAACCGAAAAGCGACAACGGAAACGCAAGAAAAAAAATTCCGATTCCTCCGATAAGATCACGGGTTCCGACGGACGTAATCACCGATCCGAAAATCCAGGTTAGCCCGTAAACCGCCAATGCCGCTACGGTACAAAATCCGGCATAAACCGGATCAAAATCCATATCAAGCCGGCTGATTGGTTTGAGAATCAGTTTACCGGTTGCCGTTTTTCCGCCTTGTGCGAATTCCTCCGCGCCATGAATTTTAACGGAGGCTTTGGGAATATTGATAATCGTATTGCAATTAGGGCAAGGACCTTTCGCTCCGGCAAAACGGTCATTAACCTGAAATCGCTTCAAACAACCGGGACAAACAACATTAATTGCCATAAAAACGATACTTTCCAAAAAAATCTTGTTTAATCTGCCAATTCCCTCGTACTCTGTAACAATACAGAGTAGAACAAAGTAGAAATGTTCACCGGTAACTATTGTCCGAAAAGACAGGAAAATTATGCGGTTGGAATTATTATTTTATCAGAGTTTTTTGGAAAGTACAGATGTAAAAACAGCTGGCAAGATGTACGGCTAAACGGCAATTGGGATTAGTCAATGAGTAGCATCTACTCAGTCCTTCACAAATGCAGTATTTGAAATCATCAATTGTGTGTTTGTAATTTTTCTTAAAGGTTTCCAATCAAGAGGTAGGCAACCATAGATGAACGCTGCGGGGGAAAATCCTTCGGCACACGGTTGCCTGCCGTTTGCCTGCAAAATGATAAAAAGGTGTTACAAAAGCCGGAAAACCTCACATGAAATGAAAACCATCTCACATGAGATAAAACTCATCTCACGAGAGATGAAACCTATCTCTCGAAAATAACCCCCATTTCACGATAAATGAAATCCGTCTCACATGAGATAAAAATTATCTCACGAGAGATGAAACCCATCTCACGAGAGATAAAACTTATCTCACGACAATAAAACCCATTTCACGAGAGATGAAATCTATCTCACGAGAGATAA
>JAITQV010000575.1 GCA_031288765.1 Planctomycetaceae bacterium | reverse complement strand
ACCGACAAGGGAGTGCTGAGATAGGTGAGATAGTAATAGAAGTCGGAGGTTATGGTGGAGGGGGAGACTTGAGTTTTTTTGGACATGATTGATTCCTTTCAATTAAAAAAAATGATTGGGAAAAAGGTAACGAACCATATTTATACACAAATAAAAATCAATGTTCAATACCACAATTTTTTGGAAAGTACAGATTTGACATTGTGTCCCTAGCGGGACACGCATTTCTTTTATAATATTTTTCTACCAACATTTCGTCCCTAACGGGACGAAGTTTAGAATAATGTAGGGGCGAAACATTTTTCGCCCCTACATTGCAACATTTCGGCGAATGGTTGCCTACTTTGTGAATTGTTAATTCTCTTTTGGTTCTGTTTTATTTTCTTCTGTTGCGGTTTCCGGTTCAATTATTTCTTCTTCTTCTGTTTCCAACGGCGGATACACTTCAATATCTTTCGGATCAGGAATGTCCGTCATCTCAGGAAATCGAATCACAAGAGACCGAAGCCGACGTTCCCCTAAATCAAGATCCCGCTCCTCCGAAGTAATCGTCCCGCGAAAAACCTGCCGCTCGCCCTTTTCAATACGCGTCATCAGCCTGTCAACCCGCTCCAAAACCGCTTCGGAAGGTCGAATCTGCGAAAGAAGCACCAATAATGAAGGTAATAACAACGGTTGCGAAGAAGGAGTCCGGTTGATTTCGTCAAGAATTAAATTAAAACCCTCGTCCACCAACTGATTCTTGGCAAGACAAACAGCAAGCGGATAAACATTGGATGAACCCCGTTTCGCCACAACCGTCAAATGACGCTTCGCACTGTCCAAATAACCCGCATCAAAAAAAAGTTTGCCCAAAGCAAGATTCAAACTAAATATCAAATCACTCTTCTCCCGACGCGCCTCCGCCAATGCAACACATTGCTTCGCTATGTTGTCCGCATTTTGCGTGTCCTCTTCGGAAAGCGACCTCTCCGCCTGATTGTACATCCGTTGATAAGGCTGCGGAAATTGAGCGGAAACCATGTCAAGCGCAACCGCACGAATCACCGCCTCCCGACGAAGACGCTTGGCATCCTCCGTTCTTTGCGTTTCCTCATACAAAGAAAGAAGACGATTCCAAACAATCGGTTGAACATTGCCGCACCGAATCGCCTCCTGATACGCCGTAATCAACGCATTTTTAACATCAGGGTCTTCCTGATTTTGCAACAGGTATCTTTCCTCTATAGTCGCCTTCAAAAGATACGCCATGTCCCAATCTTTTCGGAGATTAGCAATTTCCTCCTGAAGTTGCCGTATCTCATCATAAGGCGGTTCCGGTTCCGTCAGCAAAAGCCGTACCTGAATATAACGCCACCAAGAACCCGATGTCTTGTCCAACTGCTTAAGCCGTTCCAACAAAACCTTGGCAAAATCATAGTCTTCCCGATCAACCGCCATATTCGCCGAAAGAAAAAATCCCTGCGGTTTCAAAGAATCCGGATTTTGATCAAATGTCGTTTTCAAACGGGCATAAACCCTGTCCAAAGAATTCGGCTCTTTGTCCTTTAAGGTTTGCAACAAAATAATAAACCGCTGCTTTTGCGAAGCAGTTAACAATCCGCTCGCCAATGCCTCCTCAATAATCAATGCCGCACCTTCACGATCATTGCGGCGAAAAGAATCGTTAATCCGTTCCGAATAATACGCCGCTTCGCCGTTGGGCAACTCCCGCATCTTTTGAATAACCCGATCAAAATCCGATAACTGAGCCAAAGAACTGTAAATTCCGGCTATCTCCATCAAAAATGCAATATCATCCGAATAAACCTTTTTCTCCTGCGATTTCTCCGGCGAATTTTCCAAATCTTCCGACACTGATTTTTGCATCGGAACAGGAAGCTCCTTTTTTTCCAACTCCCGAAACTTTCGCATCGCCACAAGCTGCGCCTGAAGTATCTGTTCCGCATTATTCGAAAGACCGGCTTTCGTCATCTCAAGATGAACCAACCGTAAATCAACAATCCAAGGTTGCGGCAATTGTTCGCGATGTTCATTCAGTTTCAGCAGCCGCTCTTCGAGAATCTCCAAATCCTGCGGATCAGGATTGCCGCGGTTCATCTGATACCGGAATAAACTTTGCGTGTAATAATAATTGAGCGGTATATTGTCCGGCGAACGTTCAACCGCCGCCCTAAGAATACGAACCGCTTCTTCCGGTTTGTCCCGTTGTTGGTAGGCGTTCGCCGCAGCAAGCGCCGCCGCATTCTGTAAACCAATCGAAAATACCGGATGATTCGCCGCAACAAAATATTGAACCGCCTTGTCCCATTGCCCCAACTCCGCAAAAAGCCGCCCCGCCAATAATAAAGATTCGGGAAGAAGCCTAGTATAAACACTCTGACGATCCAAAACATAATCGTGCGTTCGACCGAAATTACCAAGCAAACCGTCCAAAATCTGAATGGCATCGTTGCTTTTTTTCTGATTCAAAACATACAAACGCCGTGCTTCTTCGGCACGTCCGGCAATTTGGGCTTCTTCCGCCTTAACCAATACCTCCGATCCCTGATTTGCGGAAAGCCGCGCGGATAAAAGTAATCCCATGTTAAGAATCTGTGGTACGGAATTGGGACGCCGCATTCTTGCATCTATCGAAATTTGATTCAGCGAAGCAATTTTGACTTCGGCGTCTTCAAAACGTTTTTGCTCCATAAGAGCAATCGCAAGACGTCCCACCAATTCCTCCACCGCCGGATGATTTGACTTCTTAACACCTTCCTCCCAAACACCGATGGCTTCGCCAGCTCTGCCTTCACCATTCAAATATTCGCCAAGATATTGATAACCAAGTCCGTAATGAGGATTCGCCAAAACATTGCGCCGCAACAAATCTTCTCCCAATTTTTTCCGTTCATCGGCGAGTTCCGTATTACCGGCGCGGGCGGCAAGCGCCGATTGTTGAAATACATACAACCCGGCAAGTATCAAACCCTCAACATCATTAGGATCAAGTCTTAAAATAGCCTGAAGATCAGGGTCTAACTTGTCCAACGGCGGTTCGGAAGGAATAAAACGTGTCTTAAACCGAAAACGCGTCAAATAAGCGTTTACATTTTCCGAATTACGGCTGACCATCGCATCAATAATGGCTAACGCCTTCGTTTGACGTTCCGCATCGCCGGTTCCGTAAAGCGCTTGACTGGCGTAATTCTTAAATGTTTCACGTTTGACATCAATAATAAATTCCGCATACCAAGCCGCAATTTCAATATCACTCGGCTTCATGTTGTACACATCTTCCAGAAGTTTGTCCAAATGTTGCGGCAATGTCGGTGTTAAACCTATTTGCAACGGATTGTAACCGGTCAGCGGAAGCGTGATCATAATCGACAACGTAAGATAACGCATCGCATTGTAATCATTACGGTCGTTAAATTCCCGCTCAACACGCTGCACTTCTTTTGCCCGTTCGATAACTCCGGCAAAGTTTTCACGTTCCCATTCAAGCTCCATCAACCGAGTACGATACGCAATCGATTCCCTGTCCGATGCAATTGTCTGAATCAATTGCGTACAACTATCTATAATCTGCTTAATACGAAGTTGCCGGGCAGCCGCATTGGTTTTGCCTTCGTCTTTGTAAATGCTTTCCAAAATACTGTTCAACTCAACCTGAACTTTGAGAACTCCCGCCGGTTGAGACCGGTTGAAATTATCAAGAAGATTGGCTGCATCCATCCGCTTTTTCAACGATTCGCTTAATTTTCCGTCCTTTTTGAGTTCTTCCGCTTCCAAAACCATTTTTTGAGCGGTTGACAAAATCTGACCGGACAGGTTGGACACCCGTAAAAAATAAAGACCGGATGCCGTACCACAAAGAATCAAAAATACAAACAATCCACCAAAAAGCCATCTCCATGAAATAACATATTCGGCTAATTGAGAACCCGCCAACTTGGATTGCGGAGCAGAAACTGAAGCGGAAGTTGTTGCGGAGGTTGATTGAGGCGATTCCGGCTGAGAAAATTCGGAGGTTGTCATAAGTGTTAGGAAGTTATTAAAATTTGGAAACTAATGAAAATTCAGTAAATAGTAAATGATAAAAAAAGTAATGGATTGTGCAAGGGGAACATGCCGTACTTTCAACTACAAAATATGAAATTTTCCCCAAAATACATCCGGTCATTCAAATAATCTTCACGTCAGTCAACAATCCGATTACTGCCCGTAACCAGAAATACAATCCGACACAATTGAGTTAAAAATCTCTATTAGAGGTTTTCACTTTAACGCCGTTGCAAATTCGTCCAACGAAACACAAGTCAGCGCAAAATCCACTAATTCATCCAGTTTGGCAATATTTTGAATCGAATG
>JAITQV010000574.1 GCA_031288765.1 Planctomycetaceae bacterium | reverse complement strand
TTTTTGGACATGATTGATTCCTTTCAATTAAAAAAAATGGTTTGTAAAAAGTAACGAACCATATTTATACACAAATAAAAACCAATGTTCAATACCACAATTTTTTGGAAAGTACAGTTTATAAAGGTCATTATATTTTTTTTTCCCAACTTGCGATTTCATTGTTTTTTATTTTGATTTGTTCTTGCAGTATTCCAATTTGTAGTTGCTGATACCAAAATAACAACATGCCGCCGATAAAGTAAACGATAATCAAAGGTCGCCATAATTGTATATTGAGAATTAATAACAATACACTGCCAATAAAATAGTAAACAATCAACAGAATCCATACCATATCAAAGGTTAATAAAAAATCACAAAATTTTTGCCACAATGATTGCGATGGTTGTTTCACTGACCATTCGCGCCGTACCGCACCTTTGAAAAGATACTGATCAACCTGTTTGCGGACAATTTCCAATTTTTCACCGGAGAGCAGACCACTGTCAACAAGCAATTTGAAACCGGCTTGCAATGTCCAATCGGAATTTCGAATTTCCTCAGCCAAAACAGTACGGTTTGCGGTTGTTTCGGCATCTTCATAACGGATTACCAATTGATGATCGGTTACGGGAATTTCTGTTATGCCGTCAATAAAATGTTCAATAACTTTTGTGTTCATATCCCATTCATCTTTACCAAAATTAGTAACGCATTTCGACAATTCTATTACATAATTGCCAAAATGTTCCAGTGCCCAAATGGCAAGTCCTTTTGCTTTTGACTCGGCACAATCAGAGAATAATACTCCAACACTGATAGGACGTTGCTGATAATCCAGTTTATCAGACGGTTCCGAAACAAGATAGACCGTGAAAGTTTTATTTTCGTTGCGAAAAACGACAAAACCGTATCCGTTGATGCATTCGCTAATCTGTTCATCAGGCGGCAAATTCCATCGGTAATCATCGTTTTTACCTCGTGTGTAAACCGAATAGTTCATTGGATTTTACCACTCAAAAAGGTTGTGTTCGAGTTTTTCTCCGATTTCCGCTTTCACTTTACGGAGACGTTTTTCTAAACGTTTGCCTATCCCGTTTAACCGCCAATAGCACGGTAACAGAAAACGGATAAACGGACACCGCCAAGCAAGATGATAAATTTTCCATTGGATCTGGTTAACGGTTTTTTCCAACGAGCGTTGAATTGCACATAACACCGGCATTTCACAGTATTTCGGATTATAAGTTTCACCTGTTCGCACAATATATCGTTCTCTTTCGGTGCCATTGTAGATAACACAACCGGTTGTTTCAACGGCACAGTAATACACTTTATCAATTTTCCTGTTCTTGCGTAATTCAAGAACATATTGGGCAATTCGTGATTTTAATTGTTGGTAGAGCTCTTCATACTTTCCGTTTCGAGAATAACTTTCTGCCCGCATCAGAACAATAATAACGGTATGTCCTTCGTTGATGTTACTTTCGGCGAGGCATTTGACCATAATATCCGGTTTATTAAAGTTATCATTTTTTTCGCCGAGCCATTGTCCGTTATGTGATTTTGGTTCCATTAATGCTATGCAGTCAATACACCAGAACGATACATCCGCTCCATTAAGAAATTTTTGTGCTTTCACAGTACCTACCGAATTGCCGTCCTTGTCTTTTTCTGTATCAGTACAAAATCCGCCCGGAATATCCCATATCTGAAACAACAATTCTGGTGTTTTTTGACCGTCATCACTCTCGTATAACAACAAGTAATCAAACTCATCCGGTTCCGGCGTACCACTATGGGTATTGGTGGGGTTTGCGCTGAATTGTTTTATTTTATTCAACGCTTCATCAAGTTTTGTGCGTGTTGGAGAAGTATTAGGTGATTCTTTATCCGATTCCGGAAAAAGTTCATAGTCACCGAACTGGAATGATGGTTTTTCCAGATGCGGATACATCGCTGCAAGCAAACTTGTCTTGCCAACACCGGTTGGACCAGTCATCACAATTTTAATAGTCGATACGGACATCGTTTTGAATAATGGTAATAAGGATGAATATTGTAAACGATAATGATTAAAAGAAAACTTCAGGGAATGAAGGACGCGGAACTTTAGACGCACCAGTCTTTCCTTCTAAATAATCCTGATAAGCGGAAGCGTTTCTACCGTAAACACGCCATTTTCTTAGTTTTTCCTGATCTTCTTCAGATGTTGATTCTGTTGGTATTTTTTTGATTATAGATCCTAATTCTTTAGTTTTCTTTTGGACAGTTTCAAATTTTTCTTTGGTTTCGTTAAGTTCATTTTGTGTTTCCGTTAATTGGTTCTTGGCAGTTTCAAGTTCTTGTTTGGATACGTCAAGTTGTTCTTTTAACGTTTTCACTTCCTTTTGGAGATTAGTGAATTTATCGGTGGTTGTTTTGAGTTCCTCCAGCAAATCAGCCGAAATATTTTTTTAAACTTAATATTTTACTGAAGGATACGCAAAATATCCTCCTGTACTCAATACAAGGAAGACTAAGAAAAACCACTCCAACGGTGTGAAAAAGAATCTAAATACAGGGGCTGTTTTCATATCAGAAAAAAGGGTAAAAGTTTAATGGAGGTTATAATATTATGTACTTTGAACGATAACGAATTACCATTTTTATTTTCTCTTGTTCCGCATGTTACCGACAAGTAACATCAGGCGGGTGAATTATTACCGTAAACAATGGTCAATCCAAATTCAAAATAATCTGGAAATTTTTTTACCGTTCAAAATATATTTGTTGTTTTCCTAATCCATCCTTGATACAAAAATGGAAACGTAAAATAGAAATTCAGCTACATTTCAACGTTTCCGATGGTATTTTTCAAACGTTCAACTTTGTCTTGCCAATCATTACGAAAATTTGTATCGGCTTCTTTTTGTTGAAACACTTCCTGCCAAATTTCGCTACGGTGAGCGGCATAAAAACTACTCCAAATGCGCTCAGCGGCTGAGGATGAACCTGTACGAACAACAGCATCGTACAAGTCTTCTATTGTAGCAAATAGTACAACAGATGGTTCCGCTGCGCAGTCTTCCAACAGTTTTATCGCTTTAGCAACTCCATTTTCAGCCGCTCTCCGTAAATTTTCGATAAGTTGTTCTATTCCTAATTCTTGTTTCCAACCAAACGAACTGTGTTCCGGACGGTCAGTATTTAAGACGTTGAAACATGGCAAAACTCTTGGTAAAAGAAAACTGCGGAATGATAATGTAACTGTTTCAAATTGTCTAATAACTTCGGCAATTTGTTTCGCGTTTTCTTGTTCGGTTGGAGTTTCGCCGAGTGTAACGATTTCGTCGGCGAGCAATTCCCACCATGATTTTTCTTCACCGTTTTTTTGTTGAAAAACGACACTGCTCAATTTTCCGCCGTCATCTGCTATAAAACATTGCTTAGCTTCATCCCGCAAGTCGTCAAAAATTTTATGTAAAGCGGTGTCCAAATCATTAAAGTATTTCACTGTACGACGTCGAATCAACTG
>JAITQV010000566.1 GCA_031288765.1 Planctomycetaceae bacterium | reverse complement strand
ATCGTCGACTTCGTGAAAAGACGGCAAAAATTTTGAAGCGTTTCACTTTCCGCAATACGAATCGTCGTCTCGCGAAAACTAAGACCTTCAATTTGCATAACAAGAAGGGCGCGGAAAATATTTTCCGTTGAAAACTCCGCCTCACGTTCTTTACTTTTCGACTGAGAAAGAACCGAAAGATCCGCATGAACAATAGAACGAATCTCCGGAAGTTTCGATAAAAGCGAATCAAGACGTTTATAGTTGTTACGGTAAGATGAAACTACTTTTAAACTTTCTTTCTCTTCAGATTTTGAAGAAAAACGAAAATATTTTGTGAAAAATTTTGCGCATTGCTAATCTCCTCGTAAAAAAATGTTAAATTGAGAAACTAAAAATTTACGAAAATCAATTGTAACCGATCCGAAATTCCCGTCAAATACCCCTGCCCCTATAAAAAATACCAACCGTAACATATTATCGATACAAAATACAATATATCGAAACAATAACAGCCCGACAATTCGTAAAATCAACAGATACTAATTATTCACTATTTCGTTTGGATTTCAGATAATCGCGGCAACAACTCAGAAATCTCTGATAACCCTCACTTTGATAATCAGGATAACTCCACGGTAATGCCTTCCACTTTTTTTGCACAAATAGTAATGTCGTTTCCGCAAAAATTCCATCAGCAAGATATATCCGGTGAGCATGATCTTTGGTCGATGCCAAAATCAACTTCCCAAGATCAAGATAACCGGGATCAAGATTCAATGGGCGTTTAATAGTTTGATGTTTCAGAAGAGTTTGAAATTCGGATTCCCAGTCGTTGGTTTGGCGTTTAATTTTCGGCAATTCCGCCGGATCAATCAGATTTTGAAACGCCCATAACCGTTTCGGTAATTTTTGACCCATTGTCGGCGTATAATAATCAGTAAATGTTTCAAACGGAAACGCTTCGCTTTCCAAAGAAATCGTACCAAAACAATCTTCGGCACGCTGCCGCGCCCAAGTAAAAGCAGTGTCCAGCGAACTAAATACCGCCATAAAAAGAAGAACAGGAAACGGTTGACGTATTTGACCCATTTTTTTATTTTGTTTTTTGTTTTAATTTTAAGTTTAAATTTAATTTTCCGGTTGTTTCAAATTTTCCGAATCTTTCAGAAATTGCCGTTTCAAAGCGGCTTCAAGACGTTGACCGCGTGCATTGGAATTGACGAGTTTTCCCTCACGGTCAATGAGAAACATCGTAGGATACACTTTAATACCGTATTGCCGTTCAATACTCGGTAATCGCTTGGAAATAGTTAATGTTTCCGAAACAACCGTCCAAGAAATGTTGTGTTCTCCAATCAGTTTTTTCAAAGCCTCCGGTTTATCACCGCCAACACTGACAATTTCAAAACCTTGATCGTGATATTGTGCGTAAATCTTTTTCAAACGAGGCAGCTCTTCAATACAAGGAACACACCACGAAGCAAAAAAATCAACCAAAATCACCTTACCGCGAAACGTTTTGATGTCGAATTGTTTTCCGTCCAATAAAATACCTTGCAACGTAAATTCCTGACCAAGATGTCTTGTAACAGAATGAATTTGCCTGAGCATTTCCCGATAAACCGGCAATGATTCCGATTGAAGCGTTGCGGTCAATTCCTTGACAGATGTTTCGGTCAATCCCTTCTTTTTCAGTTTCATTTCCGCAATTTCCGTCCATTCAATATAATTCAACGCAAAACCGTTCGGAAAATCAAGCGGTTCACGCCGAAGTAACGTAAAAAAGATTTTAGAAATTTGTTCAAATTCTTCTTCGCTCGGATTTTTTCTGATAAACAAATCAATCCGCCGTTGCAAATTCAACAACCTTGCTTTTTTGGCTTCACGTGATTTCGGCATGAGTACATCCAACTCATCAAGATAAGACTCTAATTGTTGAACAATATTAGGAGTATTTTCCGTTTTCGCCAAACCAAGCAAACCGTGAAATTTGAACATAAATATTTGAGAACGCAACGGTTCTTCCGGTTTACGGCTCAATGCCGTATCGGCAATTTCGATAATAAATTTTGCCTGCCGAATAAATTCATTCAAAATTTCTTGTTGTGATAAATCCGGCGGAACCGGATTTTTTTGTAGCGTTTTCCGTGCATGTTCCAAAAGTTCTTTCGGTGTTTTATCGGTTGGAATAACATAAATATTTTCAGTTTGCCCTGTTTTTTCCGATTGTTGTGCTGATAATTGTTGTGCCGGTAATTGACCGGAAAAAAACAAAACCGTCAAACAATTGTTGCAAAATATAAAAACAAACAATACCGGTATTCTAAAACGAATGAATAAATATTGCATGATCAATATTTTCCTTTCTTAATCCTGTGAGAATTTTTTAAAATGTTCTTTTACTTAAAAAATATTCGTAAAGTTTTTATTTTTTAAGTTGCGAAATTTGTAAAAAGCAAGGTTCTTAGAAGTTCTTTTATGTTTTGATTTTATATTTATTACTTTATTATTACTCTTATTTTGGAAATGTTGTTGATACGGTTTCACGGATGGGATGATCTTTTTGTTCCGTACGAAAAAGGAATAAAACGGCAATTCCATGTTTTTCCGCCAGTTCAAGTCCTTTGTGTTCACCGAGAACAAAAAGAGCCGTTGCCCAAGCGTCCGCATAAACACACCGTTCCGTAAGAACAGAAACAGAAGCAAGCCGTTCAATAGGTTTCGGTTCACCGGCAGTAAGATATTCTGTCGGAAAACCGGTTCGCGGATCAATAAAATGCGAATATCGTACATCATTGATTTCGCGGTAATTTTGATAATCACCGCTTGTTGCCAACGCCCGATCAACAAGGGACAATTTCCGTTGCAATCCCGAAAATCCGTCGGACGAAACAATAAACGGTTTTTCGATTCCGATAATCCAATCTTGCGATGTTGTTTTGTAAGTGCCTGAACTTCCTTTGTAACCGCGGCAACAAACTTCACCGCCTATTTCGACCATAAAATTTGTAAACCCGTTTTCTTCCAATAATACCGCAACACAATCAACCGCATAACCTTTGGCAATTGCCGAAAGATCAATACGCAATTCGGGAATTGATTTTTTTAACGCCGGCGGTTGAAGCCGGACTTCCAGTTTATCGTAACCTATTATTTGTTTGATCCGAATTGTTTTTTCTTCAAGGTCTTTAATTGTTAAATCGGATTGTTGATTTGCTCCAAAACCCCAAAGATCAACCAACGGTGCAACAGTAATATCGAATGCCCCTTCCGTCAACCGTGAAATTTCCAACGCCGTCTTAACCACTTCGGCAGTGTCTTTCGAAACATCAAACCAGTCCGTCGAATCCGAATTGTTGAAACGTGAAACTTCGGAATCCGCACGGTAAGTGGACATCGCCCGATCAATTCCGTCAAGCCGTTGTTGAATTTGCGTTTTAATATTTTTCCAAACATCGGAACCGGTTCCTTTTACAAAATCGGCAACCTTCACGGAATAATCGGTTCCCATTGTCATTCCCTGTGTTTCCTGAGCGGTGAGAAGACGCGGCTTTTGAGAATAATAATACAAAATTCCGGCTGCAACGAAAATAATAATGACAACGTAACGAATAATATCCCAAAAGGAATTATTGGGTTGCGGCTGGTCGTCGTGATCAATAGATGTTTTGGGGGACATTTTAGGATTTTAGGTTTGAGGATTGTGATTTGTAATTTAGGTAACTATTAAGTAAAATTTTCATTTTAAACTCTTAAAATTGTCATTATCCCGTTAATCTGTTACTTAAAAAACTCCACTGAAATGTTACGAAGTTTGTAATTTGCGATTTGTAACTATAACCGCAAATCACAAACTTCACCGGAGCGCACGACTAATTTGTCGAACGGCTTGACGCAAACGATCTTCTTTTTCGACCAAAGCGAGCCGCATAAATCCCTCTCCGGCTTCACCAAACGCCGAACCGGGACTCACTACAACATTGGCATCTTTCAACAACTTCATGGCAAAATCGAACGAACTCATTTTTTTTGCCCAATCCTGCGGTATCTGTTGCCAAACAAACATGGATGCTTTAGGTTTTACGACACACCAGCCTATTCGTTCCAAACCGGAACAAAGAATGTCACGGCGTTTTTGATACACTTTTGCTTGGGCTTCAACAGCGTGATCGGTGTGCCGGATTGCTGCAATCGCCGCAATTTGAAGAGCGGAAAATACTCCATAATCGTAATAGGTTTTGATCGTCGCCAACGCTCGGATAATTTCAGTATTGCCGCAACAAAAACCGATTCGCCAGCCCGCCATATTGTAACCTTTACTCATCGTTGTTGTTTCGACACCGACTTCGATTGCTCCCGGCGCGGCAAGAAAACTCGGCGCACGATAATTGTCAAAACAAATATCGCCGTAAGCCATATCACTGATCACCATAAAACCGTAACGTTTTGCCAGTTTAACAATTTCGACATAAAATTCCGGTTCGACAATAGTTGTGGTTGGATTGTGGGGATAATTCAGGATTAAAACTTTGGGGCGCGGTAAAAAACGTTGACAGGTTGAAGCGATGTTGGACAATAATTTTTCCGGCTTCCGAACATCCAGCAACAACGAATTTGCCGACGCTAACATCACTCCGTGAAGGTGTGCCGGAAAATACGGCGACGGAACAATTGCCGTATCACCGGCTCCCAACAACGCAAGACAAAGATGAGACAACCCTTCTTTTGAACCGATACAAACAATCGTTTGTGTTTCAGGATCAAGACGAACTCCATAATATTTCACGTATCGTGCGGCAACTTCTTTCCGAAGCTGCGGCAAACCGCGAGCATGACTATACGCATGAAGTTTCGGATTCCGAACCACCTCAATGAGTTTATCCGTAACAACATGATGCGGCGGATCGCTCGGACTGCCCATTCCAAGATCGATCACATCCGCGCCGGTTTTCCGTTTTTCGTGCTTTAATTTGTTCAATTCCGCAAAAAGATACGGCGGCAACCGCTGAACACGTTCCGAAACACTAATCGTAAACGGTCGCGTGTTTTCCTGTAACTGATCATCGGCAACCTCGTTGTTCTGAAGAAATTCGGCTTTTTGTTCTTCAAAACGCTGTTCGTCTTCTAAATTCATGATAATCGTGTAATTGTTATAGTTAATAATGAAAGTGAATCGTTTTTAGATTGCAAAATGTGAACAAAAATTCGGATA
>JAITQV010000512.1 GCA_031288765.1 Planctomycetaceae bacterium | reverse complement strand
TCAAAATTCGAAGTAAACGGATCAATCCTCGAAATCAATGTCTGATCAATAAATTCGTGAGAATCCGGCGGAAATGTTTCCGCTACGAAATTATCGGTTCGCGTTTGACCGAGAATAATATCCCGACCGCGGGAATTAGAAGAAAAATCAGAGGAAACAAACGGTACGGCATTTTGAGAAACCGATTTCAAAAGTCCCGGAAACTTTTCAATCGATGTGGAATTATCAGACGAATGAACCGGTTCACCGGTAAGCATGACCGGAAGTTGAGCAGGCTTCAGCTCCTGCCAATCGGATTGAGTTAAATTGATCGGAGAAGAATTTTCAATCGGTGTTGTTTTTTCCGCCTTGCCTTGAAGCTGCGTGTAATGGTCGATACTTTTATTGATTTCGTGAATTTTTGATTGCGTAAAATAATTTTGTGTCTGATTCCGAACATAGTTGACAACCGGAAACGTGATTACCGCAATCAAAATACCAACAGCAATTGATATACTAATATCAAACCATCGGCGGTTTTTCCCAATCGGTTTTTGAGAAGAAACCGCTGAATTTCCACGATTATGTGAAGAACGCCGAATCAGGCGTTTACTATTGGAATATTTTATAGATTGGGAATTTTCTGTTGGTATTGTTGCCGGAATTGCCGGTTGAGACGGTAAAACGGTCAAAATCTTTTCCGGCGTTTCCGAACAATTATTAACCGCAGGATAAGGAATCAAAGAATTAACTTCCGAAGAGTTTAGAGTTGGTGAGTTCGGAACGGAGCAACCGATATTGGAACGGTTTGTAACAACTCCATCGTTATTGAGATGAGATGCCGAAATTGCCATAGTAATAATCGAACCGAGCGGCATTTCGGAAACCGAATCACGAACATAAACATTTTTTTGCTTTGTCCGGTCAAGATGTTTCCAGATTTGGCGGCAAGTATGTTGTGCGAGATTATGCGGAGGATCGACCGATTCATAGACGTATGTCAACGGCGAAAGTTCTTTTTGAAGTGTCGCCAATTCGGTTCGCATATCCGGTTGGCAAAGCAATTCCCGCTCAACATAAGCAATTTCGTCATCTTCTAAGGCATTCATCAAATACCCTAACAACATTTCACGGTCTAAATCACTCATTGTAGTATTGATAAATTGTAGTAATGATAAGTTTTACGGATTTTGATTTACGGTTTGACAGTATCGCAAAAAGCAATGTTTGAGTCAAGAGAATTTTTTTGCGGATTGGGAATTCCGTAAACGGACGATACTTAGCCGGAGAGTTAATTGTTTCGTATTTTACGTCATCAAACTCTTTTATCCGGCTTATATTATGGTGATTTGCGGATTTTTTTCTGTTTCAGTATCACATTACGGATTGCTTTTTGCTTTATAATATCATACGCTGTCTGATAGTAAATGGTTCAGTTTTTTTACTGCGGTGTTGAGTCGGCTTTTAATTGTTCCAAATGGAATTCCGAGCGATTCGGCGGCATCACGGTAACTCATTCCCTGAAAATAAACCATGTAAAGTACCTGCCGCAAAAAATCCGGTAAACGTTCGACAGCCTTCCGAACCTGAATTGTCTGTTCGCCGCTAATGGAATCAACTACGGGGTCTGTTTCACTGCCAACCAACATATCGGCTAATTTTGCGGAATCGGGATTGGCATCACAAGTTTCGTCGATACTAACTACCTGGTAGCGTTTCATTTTACGGCAAAGATCAATCGCCTGATTGGTTGCAATTCGATAAAGCCAAGGACGGAATTTCCTGCCTTCTTCGAATTGATCGCATTTCGTAAGAACTTGCAAAAAGGTTGCTTGGAAAATATCTTCAGCACTTTCGGTATTACCAAGGTAATGTCGAAGATAATTGAAAAGTTCCCGCTCATAACGTTTGACCAACTCCTCAAAAGCTTCACGTTGTTGCGTCAAACGATATTCCAAAATTAATTCTTCGTCTGTCCATCGAGAAAAATCAATTGCCGAAAACCGTGCCGTCTCTTCTGCAACACAATACATAATTCACCTTGTTCTTTCTGCCGAAAGTTCCGTCGAAATAACATTCCTTTTAGCATAATATTGGATTTTACTTTCCGGTGTCAAGTCGAGTAAACAAATTATATCTTTTGATTTTTCCGGCATGACCTCGATTGGCACCGCTTCTTATTAACTGAAAAAGAATTATTCATATTTCATGCCAATAAGATAAAAAGTCCGGTATTATTGGGGAAGTTTCGGGGGAACAGTAATTAACTCTATACGAATAAAAGGAATAAATCGATTAAAAAATTTTTTTATTTTCTAAATTATCATTTCAATCCGGTCAAAACCAATACTTCACTCCTTACTTTTTTTCAAAACGTTGTATCGGATTGAAAGGATTTCAAGGATTATTTACCATTAAATTATTTTACCATGTAAAATTTTCATTCTATTTGTAAAAACAGGAATAAGGAAAACGTCCGATGATTTTAACAAATTTAGCGGTTTTGGTAAGTCCGGTAATTTTAAAATATTCTAATAAAATATTCTAAAACACCCTTTTTTCAAAACATAATGTTAAAAAACAAAGCATTTTGAGAATTATTTTATCCAAAATCGGGTTCTTAAAATCTCCCTAAAAAATTACCAAAAATTGTTCTTTCCATAAAACGGAAAAATTGTTAATGTTCTTTTACGTCGTTTGTTCAATGTTTTTATTTGAAAGTCAATCAATTAACTTGTGTAAATTAAGGAACTCGGAGAATGCCAAAACTCCAATCGGCAGTAAAATCAAATTCTTTACATATTCCTCATCGGTCAACCAATTCTGATCCGGCTGGTTTTGACGAAACAGATCAACTTTGGGTTCTTTACAAAAGAAATCCGACCGATCAACTTCGCAACCGGCTTGTCGAGCGTTATATGCCGATAGTGAGGAATCAGGCGGAACGGTTTTGGGCGAAGTTGCCGGAAGGTATTGAGCTTGATGATTTAATTTCGGTTGGAACTGTTGGTTTGATGGATGCGATTGCTGCTTACGATTTGAGCCGCGGTATTCGTTTTGAAGCGTTTTGTCCGACAAGAATTCACGGGGCAATGGTTGATGAACTTCGTTCGATGGACTGGGTTCCCCGCCCGATTCGTTCCAAAGCGACCAAACTGAACGAAGCCTGCAAAGTGCTTGAACTTCAGCTCGGACGTAAACCGCATGATCAAGAGGTTGCCGATCGTTTGGGGATTTCCGCCGAAGAACTCCATCAATTATATGCCGAAACTTACCGGGTGAATATTACAAGTCTTGACAAAACCTGGTCGGAAAACGACGGTTCCAAAGATATTCGCGAGGTTGATATTCTGGCGGATCATCGAAGCGAAGACCCTACGGAACGGCTTGCCAAAATTGATTTGATTCGTGCGTTCACAAAGGGATTGACCAAAACGGAGCGGCTGATTGTGATTCTTTATTATTATGAGGAAATGACCATGCGTGAAATTGGAGCGGCTCTTGCGCTTTCCGAAAGCCGTGTCAGCCAGATGCATAGTACGATTGTCGAACGAATCAAAAAAATGTACCAAGAGCAATGATATAACTTCCCACAGTTCCCTGTAACCGTTTTATTGGAATGCTAACGTTTTGTATTTCCTTGAATTAGGGATTTTCGATTTTAAGGAACTTCTCCAAGCCTATTTTTTGACGGGAATTTTAATTTTTTAGCGTCTTTCCGCGTAATATCCATGTTTTCCGCGTTAAAAAGATATTCGACTGAACAGATATAAATCCTGTAAATCTTGTTTATCTTATCACAAAGGTAGTTTGGGGCAATGATTTTTAGAGTTCAGTTTCCTTTTTGACGATGACGGACAAGGCGTCCGTGTTTCTACACAATAGTCATTTGTTACCGTTCAAAGTATATCAGGCATTTTTTGGAGATTTATTCGTTAGATTTTTGTATTCGCTCCTGATTTTATGGCGAACCGATTGGCGATTTACGTGTTGCCCATTTTTACCTTGTTAGAGATACCGCCCGCCGCATAATTGATACAAAATTCTGCATTTCAATCTGGAAGTTCGCTCGTTTTCCTCCTATGGTGCGCAACGTTTCATCGCCCATGCGTTCTTTTGGTTATCTATCGGCAAACAACGTTTCGGCAAAACGTTGCTTGCCTTATGATGACAAACTCTCAGCAAAAATTCTACTGAAATATTACGAAAATTTTGAAACGTTCAGGAAATTGCCGGTAACTCATAACCTTTCCGTTGTTTCCGTGCAAGAAAACTTTGTGATTGAACATCGCCGGTTGTTTCTGTTTTTGTATCCCATACAATATCACGTCCCAAACGGGTCGCAATACCAAGAAGATGGCAAACATTCATCACCTGAACTGTTGAATTAACATCGGAAACCGGTTCACCGCCTTCTTTGATACAAGTTATGAAGTTTTGTTGATGTCCTTCAATTTTCT
>JAITQV010000503.1 GCA_031288765.1 Planctomycetaceae bacterium | reverse complement strand
TGAAAAAGAAGGGGTTATCACGAGAGACCGCCGACGAATGTTTCGGGCTGATCAATCGGCTATTAAGTTCGACGGCGGAACGAGTACGTGCAGTGGGCGTGAAGTTGAGAGATTATATTTACGAAGAGGTGAGTAAATTACCAGCAGACAAGCTGCCGGAACAAAAGGTGGCGTGGAATTGTTCCAGTGATATTATTGAATCCTTGTTTGGTTGGGACAAGAGGCGTGCCTCGCCGAACAAGATGAACGGCATCACAACGCGCATACTTATGTTGCCGTTACTGACTCGCATAGACTCAAGAAAGGGAAGTGAAGCGATCAACTATAAAAAATGTCTGGAAAAAGTAACGATGGCTCATTTACGCACATGGAAAAACTCGCATCTCCTTGAAAATCAAACGATTAAAAGAAGAAAACTGCTAAAAGATAAAAAAACAAAATCAACCCCCGTTTGAACACCCTACCTTGTGGGGTTAAGATTCAATGTTAATACTGAAAACAAATCACTGAATAGATACAAAAAACCGAATTGGGTTAATTTAGGTAAATTTTAGGCGTTCCCTAATTTATTTAGGGATATTCTATTTTCGATTAGGGAACTCAACTTTTCGTTGGGGGAACTCAATTTTTTGGTTTGGGAAGCCCCAATTTTGGTTAAGGAAGTCCCAATTCTGATTTCCGTGCTCCCAATTCCGATTTTTGCGCTCAATTTTCCGGTTGGGAAATTCCAAAAAAGTGTCTTTTCGCTCATCCGCCCCTAAATAAGACTGAAATGATTCGCAAATTCGATACTTTTTTGCGCAGAATTGACTTGACTCACGGAAAAGAAATCATCATATTAGTATAAGTTTTATACTTTTGATTAAATTTCAAAAGTATCGCAGTTAATGAAATCAGTTAATCCATCTTAATCGGAGGACAAAACAATGAAACATCTATTTCAGCAGTTTGTATTTTCAATGTTTGTATTTACTGTGTTTGTAATTTTGTGTTGTTCCGTTGCGTCGGCGCAGACGGTTCCACAAGATTGGTCGCCAACCGTCAAAATCAACGCCTCACAACACGGAAATGAAATCTCACCCTTCATTTACGGACAATTTATCGAACACCTCGGACGCTGCATCAACGGCGGCGGCATTTGGGCGGAAATGCTCGAAGACCGAAAATTCTTTTATCCCGCCGGTGATAAAGAATCCCCGTGGAAACCAATCTACAATTGCAATCTCCGTATGACCGAACATCAACCCTTCACCGGAAAACATTCGCCGGAATCATTCACGGCAGAAAATGAAGAACCCCGCTGGCTCGGTGTTTGGCAAAACGGTTTGGCTGTGCGAAAAGGAAAAAAATATACCGGCTACGCTTGGGTCAAACCTTCCGATGAAATTCAGCGAGTCGAAGTACATTTTCATTGGAGCGATAAAAAAGAAGATCATAACGCCTTCAAAATGCCGGTCAAAACCGGCGATTTCTATAAAATCGACTTCGTTTATGAACCGGTCGGCGATTTCGATAACGTGATGCTGGAAATCGCAGCATTCGGCAAGGGAACATTCACGGTGGGATGCGTCAGTCTGATGCCGGACGACAATGTTAACGGTTTGCGTGCTGATACGCTGGAGGTGTTGAAACGTCTTGATTCTCCGGTTTACCGTTGGCCCGGCGGAAACTTCGTGAGCGGGTACGATTGGAAAGACGGTATCGGTGAACGTGATAAACGTCCGCCGCGCAAAAATCCGGCATGGAAAGGTGTTGAACCGAATGATTTCGGCGTCAATGAATTTCTGGCGTTTTGCGAAATTCTCAAAACGCAGCCGTATATCGCCGTCAATACCGGTAACGGCGATGTCGAAAATGCCGTACAAGAACTTGAATATGTCAACGGGAATACGCAAACGCACATGGGTAAACTCCGTGCGGAACACGGGCACCCCGAACCTTACGGTGTAACGTGGTGGGGAATCGGCAACGAAATGTACGGGAATTGGCAAATCGGGCATATATCTGTTGAAAAATATATCGAAAAACATAATGCCTTCGTCGATGCGTTTCGGGCAAAAGACCCAAAGGTTAAAGTGATTGGTGTCGGTCATGTCGGAAAATGGGACGAAGTATTTTTGCCCGGAGCCGCTAAACATCTCGATCTTATCAGCGAACATTTCTATGTCAATGAAAAAGCGAATAGCATAACCGAACATGTACAACAAGTGCCGGATAATATAAAACGTATTGCCGACGCCCACCGGAAATACCGGAACGAATTATCGAATTTCAGGGATGTTGTGGTTCCGGTTGCGCTGGATGAATGGAATTATTGGTACGGCAAACATCTGTTCGGCGAACTGGGAACACGATATTTTATGAAGGACGGTCTTGGAATTGCGGCGGGACTTCACGAATTTGCCCGTCAATCGGATATGTATTTCATGGCAAATTACGCCCAAACCGTCAATGTAATCGGTTGTATCAAAACAAGTAAAACCGCCGCCAAAATGGAAACAACCGGACTTGTTCTGGAACTTTACCGTAAACATTTCGGCAAATTGCCGCTCAAAACGGAAATAGAACAAAGTTTACCGAATGGAAATCCGGTTGATGTTCAGGCGGCGTTGTCCGGCGATACGTTTACGGTTGGAATTGTCAACACGTTGGAGCGTAATGTTACGGTGAGGCTGGATATTCGGGAGCTTGATCTCTCCGGTAAAAAATTAACACGGTTTGAAATTACCGATCCGGAAAACAATCCGAATGGTTTCAACGATCCCGATCAACCCTACCGTATCGAAATTAAAGAAACCAAAGACGCCGGATTCAACAGTCATACTGTTGTCAAACCGTATAGCGTAACATTACTGAAATTCAATTAAATAAATTGAATTTCATTGATAGTGCCGCTTGTGAATTAAAAACGTTTTAATAAATAGTACACTTGTAACACTTAACTATTCACTACAAACTATTAGCTATAAATACGTAAGTTGTTACTAAATTTTTAACCCGAAAGGATTACAATAATGAAAAATCTTTTGATCAATTTTTTGATTTTTGCTACAATCAGTATTACTGCGGCGGCAACGGCACAGGAATCATTACAAAAATCACCGCAAGAACCATTGACCGCCGCATTGACAATTCAGGTTAATCAACCGGGAATCAAAGTAAGTCCGTCGCTGTACGGTATTTTCTTTGAAGAAATCAATCACGCCGGAGACGGCGGTCTTTACCCTGAGTTGATTCGGAACCGGTCTTTTGAATTTAAAACTGAACCGGAATTTTGGACAATTACCGCTTCATCCGGTAAATCGGGAAATATCAACATTGAAAAAAATGATACGGGAAGCCAATATAATTCCAATATATTATGTGTTCGGGTTTTGGAATCAAAAAACGGTTTTGCCGTCGTCAATGAAGGATATTGGGGAATACCTGTTATAAAAAATGACGAATACCGCTTGATCGTCAAAGGTAAAGCCGGAAACGATTTTAACGGTTCGCTTGATTTTGTCCTTCAAAGTTCGGATGGAAAAAGCAAACGCGCTTCGGTAAAGCTGGAAAATCTTGCGAAAGATTGGAAAATGTACGAACTTAATTTCCGTGCCGAAACCGATGATCCGAAATCGCGGCTGGCAATTGTTCCGTCTTCAACCGGAACTTTTTGGCTTGATTACGTTTCTCTCAAACCAATCAAAACGTACAAAAACCACGGTTTACGGATTGATCTGATGGAAAAACTCGCGGGACTTAAACCGGCGTTTGTTCGTTTCCCCGGCGGTTGTTGGGTTGAAGGTAATACGATGAGCGAAGCCTCACGCTGGAAACGAACTATCGGACAAGAGATTGACCGTTGGACGCAACCGAATTTGTGGGGTTATCATTCCACAAACGGTCTCGGTTATCATGAATATCTTCAAATGTGTGAAGATTTGGAGGCAGACGCAATGTTTGTGATCAATTGCGGTATGTCGCACAAAGAAAATGTACCAATGGATAAAATGGACGAATATGTTCAAGATGCGCTTGACGCCATTGAATATGCCAAAGGTACGGCAGATTCAACTTGGGGAAAAATTCGTGCGAAAAACGGACACCCTAAACCGTTTCCGCTCAAATATATCGAAATCGGAAACGAAAACGGCGGTTCCGCTTATTGGGAACGGTATGATTATTTCTATACGAAAATCCGTGAAAAATATACGGATATTCAAATCGTCGCCAATCAGTGGGGCGATAATGTAACAAATGTGAATCCGGTGGAAATTCTTGATGAACACTATTATAATGATCCGTCTTTCTTTGTCCGAAATGCCGAACGTTACGACAAATATGAACGTTCCGGTAAAAAGATTTATGTGGGCGAATATGCGGTAACAAAAGGTTGCGGAAAGGGCAATCTTGACGGCGCTATTGGTGAAGCGGCATTTATGACCGGTATGGAGAAAAATTCCGATGTTGTTATTTTGTCTTCCTACGCACCGCTCTTTGTCAATGTCCATGACAGGCGATGGAATCCTGACCTAATCGTTTTTGACGGAACACGTTCTTACGGTATTCCTTCTTATTACGTACAACAATTGTTCAGTCTCCATCGTTCCGATGTTATTGTTCCCGATTCTATTGTCTCCGGCAATAACGAACAAAAATATACCGGTGCAGTCGGAGTCGGTTCATGGAACACAAAAGTAGAATATAAAAACGCAAAAGTTCTTCGGAACGGCAACACTCTTTGGGAAGCCGCTCTCGATAAGACTCCCGAAAATGCTGTTGCGAAAAACGGCGATTGGAAATTTGAAGACGGCGTGTTACGGCAAAAAAGCAATGAATCTGATTGCCGTTATATTTTCGGATCGGACTCATGGAATGACCGGATATTTTCCGTTAAAGCCCGAAAAACCGAAGGAAATGAAGGATTTCTGATTCTTTTTTCGGCGGCAAAAGATAATATTGCTTGGCTGAACATCGGCGGCTGGAACAATTCACGTACAGGAATTGAACTTAACCGGCAAATGATCGGTAATGCTCATTCGTTTACGGTTGAAACCAATCGTTGGTATGATATACGAATCGAACTGAAAGATAGAAATGTCCGATGTTTTATTGATGATCAATTTCTTCTTGAACGGGAATTACCTGTTATCAAGTCAACTCCGGTTTATGTTGTTTCGGGTTTGAACGAAAAACGAGATGAATTGATTACGAAAATCGTTAATACATCGTCCAAATCTTATGAAACGAAAATCACTCTTGAAGGAATTACGGAAATTCATTCGGAGGTTAAGGAGATTGTTTTGACTTCGGACAACGGCAATGACGAAAATACTTTGGATCAACCTCAAAAGGTGTTGCCGAAAGAATCACGTTTTTCTATTGATTCGCCGAATTTCAGCCGGATATTTCCCGCTAATTCGTTGACAATATTACGTATTAAAATCAAGTAAAGATTACAAAAACAGGAAACGTAACCGGTCAAGTGTTACGTTTCCTATATTATGATTACAAATTTTAATGAAAATTCCGTTGAAATATTACTTTATTATTAATTGTAATTTTTTGAATAAAACAAACCGATGCCGATAAATTTTGAACAAAAAGAAATCTGGTTTATCACCGGATCACAACTCCTTTACGGCGATGAAACAATTCGGGAAGTAAACCGCCATT
>JAITQV010000484.1 GCA_031288765.1 Planctomycetaceae bacterium | reverse complement strand
GTCATGAGAAAACAGAAATTCCAATTCCCGATCATTTTAATGATATGCCGGATTGGGTTGAACAGTATTTATCGGGACGTTTAATTCTTCATAGCCGTGCAAAACGCGGACTTAAAACCGCTGGTTATAAGGATGTTCATTTAGTTTATGAATCATTATTACTTCTTGCAACATCATATCGTAACATGCGGCTTAATAAACCGGAAGCGAAAGAAGAATGGGAAATGTGACTGGCGCGACTTGGTTTGGATTATGAGCGTTCCATTTCAAAAGAACGTGTTGGTCAGGAAGGCAAGGATTATTTTGTACGTTATCCGCCGGATAAAGAAACAACCCGATGTCTCGAATTTCATTTACGTAAAGGAACAACTCGTGATGACCGTATTGTTTACGTATTTATTTTTTCTGGGACGAAGAGAATCAACTGATTGTAGTCGGTTGGTTGCCAAGCCATCTCAATACACGCGGAACGTAAATTATTTGCCGACAGGTAATACAAAAGAATCCTAAAATATAAGAATTTCGATTTTATTTGACCAAAAATCATGAACAAACGACTTAAATGATATGAACGAGTGAATAGATACTTCAGATTTAAATAGACAGTTACAAAAAAAGAATTACAAGAAAAAATCAAAAGTCAAAACAACAACAACATAACTCCTTAGTATAAAAGGTGATATAAAAAATTACAAATAATACAGTAGTATTAGGGCAACGCCCTACGAATAGGATACAATAATAAACTCAAGCCCTGAAAGGGCGACATATTAGTTTATAGTTTATAGTTTATAGTTTATAGCTAATAGTTGATAGTGAATAGTGTCGCAAGCGAAATTCCCACCGCAACGGCAATGATTCCGCCTGCAACACTCTCCACTATCAACTCTTAATTTTCAATTCTCCGTTACAAAACTACCATTGGTATTGGAGACCGACATAGCCGTTGCTTTGGAATCCGTCTCCGTCACGGTCAAGAATTGCGTTGCCGGTAAATCCGCCGAATACGGAAGTTTTGCCGCCCAACGCAACCGAACTTCCAACATTGAACGTCAATACCGAACCCCCTAACTCCGAACCATACAACATACTATCGATATTTTTGTTGTAACCGAGTGCCGAATCGTCACGGGCAAAGACTTTGCTTTTCAGGACATCGTTATTCAAGTCGTAGGAATAGTAAAGCCCCGAATTGAACATAAATCCGCCTTTGGCAAATTGTAAATCACTCCCGATTCTCAGGAACGCTTGGGTGTAATCCGCTCCGCTGTAAGCGATGGCGGTTGAGAGGTTGCCGTCTTCGAGAGCGGCTTCCCAATCATTGACCAGCAAATCAAAGCCGATCACCGGACGGTAACTCCAACGGCGATTTGCAAAAATCCGTTTTCCGAGTTCGAGATTGACTTCGTGGGTGTTGCCGTCGAACGCGGAATGGTGTGAATGCCAGTCAAAACCAAGACCCGGATCAAAACGAAGCAATTTGTAATTTTGCGAGCCGTAGTTGTAAACGACACGAAAATCGGTTCCGTTTTGGAAAACACGTGCTCCGTAAACTCCAAAATAAACGTCGTCCGCCTCCAAACAATCCGAATGCAACACCGCTTTGGAACCTTCATAACCAAACAGCAAACCGAATTGTGTTTTGCTTGTTTTGTAAAGGTCAAGACCAACCTGCACACCATCGGTTCCGATATCCCAATCGCCGTTGTCAATTCCGATATTGGAATAGGAACTGCGGTAAGAGTTGGAACGCCCGATGTAATTCACCCACGCACTTCGCCCAACCGACAAACCGCCGCCTTGGGAACCGCAAGGCTCACAGGGATTGCACGCAACTTCTTCACACGGATCACATTCTGCCGCACAAACGGATTCGCAAGGGTCACACGGAGCTTGTCCTAAAATTCCCTTGACGGCTTTAACTCGTTGTCCGCCGGAAATCAAATGATCCCGTGTTGCTTCCCAACCGGTGTTGTAACGGTGAACCAACGCCGGAAGCAAAAATCCATCCGCCAAACTCGCCCGCTCGCGATTTTGTGCAACATAAGCGGTCTTGGCAGGATTCAATTTGTACTCGGTAATCGTACTCAACGAAAGTACATGCTCGTCGGTTGTCGGATCAACAACAGCATTACTCAGTATTGCCGGTTCTCCCGTAAAGGTTAAACCGACATTACCGGCTAAAATGTTACCGTAAAGCGCAACCGCCGCCGGAGCCTGAGCATCCGGATTTGCGTTGCCGATTGTAAGTGTATCGATAACACTGTTTGCACTGCCGTCCAGAGCAAGCAAACCATTGTTGACCGTAACGTCATCGGCAGCCAATTGATTAACAACAAGAGTACCGGCACTTTTATTGTCAACAGCACTGCCTACCGTATAAGCACGACCGTTAGTATCAATCACACCATTGAGGACGACTGTTTTACCTGTTGCAACTTTATGTGCCGTATTCTTAGTCGTTATGAAATCCGAATGACTATAGTCGGCATCGGTCTCCCAATTAACATTTTCAACATCGGTAACAATGAACTCTTGATTCTTATTTGTGTGTTTGTTTGCACCTTTAATCGTGAGAGTATCATTATTACCCGTCAAATATATACTCGCTTGAGTGTTGCCAATCGGATTTGTTGCAATACCGCTGATTTGAACATCACCGTCCTTAGTGTCAATCGTGAGATTACTATTATCGTTATACCAACCCCAACCCTGAGTAACGATACCGAAGGCGTTTGCGTAGGTATTTTCAGCAGCATTGGTTTTGGCAATAACATCGTTCGTTATGGTAAATGTAGCATTATTATAAATGTAAATACCATAAGCATCCGCATTACTCTCAACCTGAATTTTTCCGACATCGAAAGTGCTGTCGGCGGCAATATTATCGACGGTAACACCATAAGCACTATTTGTACTTTTAACGGTAATATCCTTCGCCTCGAATACACCATCTTCCTGAATATTGCCTACAACAACACCGTATCCGTATCCGTCTTTACTCGTAACATTGATATTTCCGATAGTAAATTTTTCGGCGGTAGTTTTATCGCTATCACCGATACTGTCGACATAAACGCCGGAAGCATCTTCACTATTGACTTCAACATCAACATTACCGAGAGTAACTGTTGCTCCGTTTGTCAAATCGGAGTCGGCGTCGAAACCACCGGCGGAATTGTCAGCGGTAACTTTAATGTTTCCTACCGTTACTTTACCTGTGATAGCCGTATCAAATTCTAAACCGGTAGCATAAGCGTCAGTATTCTTGACATTAACATCACCGATTGTCAATGTACCGTCAAACGCTTGGTCTTTGCCAGTAACATAATCGTAATCGCTATGATATGCGAAACCAACCAAGTATCCATTGGAAACTTCTCCGGCGATATTGATGTTACCGGTGTTGATTGTCTTGTTGGATAGCGGAGTTTTGGCACTGTTGTTGATCAAAACTCCGGTACTTGCCACCCAATTATCGAAATTTGTTGCCTTTGCTACATCAACTCCATTGAGTTGAATTGTGCCGGCACCTGCAACAAATGGTTTATTTTGTGCAGTGTTTTCGGCTTTGTAAAGAACATTACCGGCATCGACTCCTGTGATCTTAATCTCAACGCCTGCAGCGGTATCATTGGGACTAGAAACCGTCGTGAGTTGTTGCGAGGTGATTTTTTCCGGTACAGTAACGTCTGATTGTTGTGCGAAAACGCAGAACGGTGCCGATGTGAGAAGCAGCCCCGATAAGACGTATTTCCGAAAGTTTTTCATTTTCATTTTAAACTCTCCTTTTAACATGAAACAAGCTTTGTTCCCGTAGGCAGATACATTTCCGCCCAACTTCCGCGAACAAATTATTATGTAATAAGGATATTTTTATTACTCGCCTGACCGCATCATGCTGTCATACCAACAAGTACAAAAATTTTCCTCATCATCATCTCCAATTAATCAATCAATCATTAATTAGCTTGGTCTGTTCCCGGGGAGAGAAAAAATCCAACAAATATTTAAAGTGAAAAAAATCTAAAAAAGTAAAAAATGCCCCGCAATCGCACAATCAAGACCGAAGGGTGTAACAGTAACGATTGTAAACAACGAAAACGAGGCACAGGGGAAAAACAACACCAGGAAATGCTCGGTAGGAACGCATATACTTTAAACGGTAACAAATGAGTTTTTGGTAGGAATGCGGGCATCTCGTCCGCCATAACAAAATAACGTTCCCTAGTTTTATGCAGACGGGACGCCTGCGATCCTAAAACAACCCATTGATAACCGTGCAAAGTGTATTTGCTGCTGCGGTTGTTTTGTTCGGAAAAATTAGGTTGAAAATAAGGTCGAAAATTCGGTTGGTTCTGCATAATAGTTTGACAAAGGACTGAATAGATACAATTATTCAGTGAAATTTTCTCATGCAACGGTCATATTTAACGATGTTACGGTCATATTTAACGATGTTACGGTCATATTTTGCGGTGTTACGGTCATATTTTGCGATGTTACGGTCATATTTTGCGATGTTACGGTCATATTTAGCGATGTTACGGTCATATTTTGCGATGTTACGGTCATATTTTGCGATGTCTCGGTCATATTTTGCGGTGTTACGGTCATATTTAGCGGTGTTACGGTCATATTTTGCGATGTCACGGTCATATTTTGCGATGTCACGGTCATATTTTGCGATGTTACGGTCATATTTGGGGATAAGTGGTTTGTGGATTGTGGTTTGTGCTGTATATTAGACCTTTTCCCTTACCTGCTCAAACATTGAAAACATGGCAAAAACGTCGTATTTTATAATTATTAAGCCGATTGTTTTTTTGTGGGTTTCACGGTTAAAGAATCATGGTATCTGTTCAGCCCTATTGCAAGATGT
>JAITQV010000414.1 GCA_031288765.1 Planctomycetaceae bacterium | reverse complement strand
GCACTCGCAACCGTTTCCGTCTGACACAACAACAAAACCGGCAACGAATTAGGCGGCGGATTCGGAAAATCAACCACCACGTCGGAACCACAAAAGAGTTCCGAAAAGGCAGGCAATTCTCCGCCCATACAAGCAAACTCCGGAGATTCGGCAAAATCTCCAAGGAATTGCAATTCGACCGATTCCACTAAAAAAAGTGGTACGGAACTTGTTACCGTCACAAACAACGGAACACTACTCGGAAAGTTATTTAAAGCATACTGTCATATCATAACAAATTCTAAAAATTAGGCAACAACTATGCAAAAAAATGTGTAGATACTTTTGCATGGCAAACGGGGGCAATCCCGCGGCAAACTGAGGCGAAATTAGTCAGTAGTGTCGCAAGAGGGATCATTGCCGTTGTGGTAGAAAATTCGCATGCGGATTTCCTACCACAACGACAATGATTCCGCTTGCGTCCTCCACTATTAACTATCCACTATAAACTATTAACTAAATGGTTGCCTACCTTTTGAATTGCGAATCTAAAAAAGGAATAACCTAAACGGTTGCGGCAATCAAAAAAACGGCAACATAAATATCGTTATTCTGGAAAGACTTTACCGATTATTCCTGCCCTTAAAAATAATCGTATTTTTCCGGCGGTTGTACCGATATTTACAATTGTGCAAGTTTTGGGACTTGTTTGAACTCTTAACTGTTTTCCCGCTGAAATGAGGGGAGAGCCCTACTTCAGGTAAGCCTTTTAATGTACGGGTAATCGCCAAATCCGCCTGCAAATGTTGTTTCCGGATCAGGCGGTTTTGCCTCCGTAAGGAGTGATGCGGTGCCTGGATGTTTTCATTACGTTGTTGTTCTCCTTGCCGGTGTTTTCACCGTTTGCCCGTTGTTTTTCGCCGCTGTTTCCGCAACAGCCTCCGAACCGGTTCGCCGGATTGCCTCCGATAATAATCTCCGTCCGCGTCTCCGCTATATTGTTCCCGCCGCAATGCAAGAATCATTGCCGTTGGAGGGAGTCAATTCAACCGCCCCGCAAAATTTACAGAATCCCGATTTTAATTCCGATTTTAATTCCGGTTTCGATTCCGGCTTCAATTCCGAACAATTATCACCTCCGATACTACGTCCGTTGCCTTCTGCCGGAATTGTTCCGTCTGATCCGCAGGTTGTTGCCCAACCCACAATCCCAACCACAGAATTTTCAACTCCGACCGCTCCGTTCCCGACAGTCCCAACTCCAACCGCCGCAACAACTCCAACCGCCGCAACATCGCCAACCCCCAATTCAACTGCACCCGATTCAACTGCCCCCAATTCCGCACCGCCCGATTCAACACCCCCCGAACCGCTTGTCAATAATCCCTTTCAATACAGATTGCCGGACGGAAATTTCGGATTTGTTCCGCGGGACATTTCATCATTGCCGTCCGGTATTCAGGTTGTCGGTATTCTGATTTTAGCGGATCAACCGTCCGTTGCCGCAATCCGGCTGCCCCGAACCGGCAATCAGCGTACCGCCGAAATTTATTACGTCCGCGAAGGCGATATCATCGAAGTCCCGAATAACCTCCTGCCAAACCGAAGACCACAAGGTTCCCGCGGAACAAACGAACCGGAAATCCTGTTCCTTGTTGTTGACAAAATTACGCCGCAACACGTGGAAGTCAGTTCCCGCAGCAACATCGCCGACAAACATATTATACGATAATTAACCGACATGCTTTATTGGAAATACTTCGTTATCGTCATACCGCTTTTGTTCGGAACAGGGCTTCCCGCTCAGGAACCCATTCTTGCTCCGCCTTATCCGGTATTGCCGCCGCGTTCCGCCGCCCCGCCGGAAAATACAAACATTGCCCAAACCGCCGGACAGAATAAGACCGCCGATATTAATGTCCTTAATATTAAGGATATGACCCTGCTCGAATTTGCACGGCTGTTAAGTTTGGGTGCGGCGTGGAAAATTGTTGTCAGCCGCCAAGCCGCCAATATCCCTATCAATACCTACTTTGAACAAATCAGCGGCGAAGACGCCATCCGCGCCGTGTGTCAGGCAAATAATCTCTGGTACCGCAAAGATCCCAACGGAATTATCAGTATTATGACCGTTGAAGAATACCGGAAAGGTTTGCTGGCTCACAGCCATGATACCGTTAAAGTGATTACTTTGCTGTATCCCGACGCACGAGCCGTTGGCGATTCCATTCAACGGCTTTTCAAAAACCGTGTTGTTTGGAATCCGCCGGACGAATATTACAACGACCCGATTGAAGATATGGAACGGGCATTGGAACGCATGGAAAGTCTGAGCGACCGCGTCCAATCCATGCAGCAAAGCGCAAACCGTTCGACAACTTCTTACAGCGGTTACGGAGGGTTAACATCTTCACGTTCCAGCCGCCGACAACAACAATCACGTCAAAATCGTGATCCGCTTAGCGCCAATAAAATTGTCGAAGATATCGTGCCGGAAATCGAATCGGAAAAACTAATCGCCCAATTGACAAGCGATGAAGAAATGAAAATCGGCGAACCCGGAATCATTTATCTTTCGGCGTTTCGCGGAACCAACGATTTGATGATTCGTTCTTCCGATTCGGAAGCGGTTGAGGAAATTGCCAAACTGATTGCCCAACTGGACAAACCGCAGCCGCAAGTCCTTCTCGAAGTGAAAGTGCTTGATCTCCGGCTGACGGACGACGAATCCTTCGGGCTGGATTGGCTTTTCAAAAGCGGTAATATTTCGGGCGGACGTTCTTCGGGTATTTTGGAAGACAGTTACGGTGCGTCTTTCACGGAAATTTTGAATCCCGGCGCAGGTTTAATTCCCGGCGGTGCCGGACTTGACCCGAAGGCAATTGTGTTGCAAACGGTTTCCGATAATATTCTTGCACGGATTCAGGCAATGCAGGACAACGGGCGCGTGATCAGTCTGGCAACTCCCAATCTTTGTGTTGCCGATAACGAAGCCTCGCGGATTTTCATCGGAAAAGAGACAACTGTTCTGACGGCGGTTTCCGTGAGTAAAAGTACAACAACTGGCAATAATCCGGTTGTGGATACGTCGTATGATCCCGAAGCGGAGCGAATGAATGTCGGTACAACACTTCTGATTACGCCGCGGATTCACGCCGACAGGACAACAACAATCAGGATTGTTCAGGAAGATTCCCAGATCGGCGATACGCAGGAAATCATTTTCGGAACGGATACGTCCGGTTCCTCGATTGGCGGCAGGAATATGAGTTTTTTCTCAAAAGATATTGACACCCGCACCGTAACAACAACAGTTGTCGCCGCAGACGGGCAGGTAAGCGCCATCGGCGGGCTGATTCGGGAAGAAGTAAAACATCGTGATATCGGCGTTCCGGGCTTAATGAAAATTCCTTATGTCGGTATGGCGTTCAAAACGACGTTCAAAAACAGAGAACGGCATGAATTGCTCATTCTTATCCGCCCGTTTGTATTGCTCGCCCCGGGTGAAGGCGGAAAAACAACTCAATGCTTCCTCCAACGCCTTAGCGAACATCCCAGCGCTCACGGAATTATTCCGCCGTTGCGAATCGGCGAAGGAAGTTTCAATGTTGTCAATGAACGTATTTACGATGTTCCCAAAGAAGCGTTCCGGTCAATCAAACACCAAGCCGTTCCATGGTCAACCTTTTCAACAGAATCAATAAAATAATGGTAATTATTCGGCGGAATGTTTTTTTAACACGGAAAATGCGGGAAAGTATGCGGAAAGACGCAGAACAATAACTTCCGCGTTATTCCGCAAAATTTCAACGTGTTCCGTGTTAAAAACAAATCGTGTAATATTTCAGCGGTTTTATTTTTTTCCATCAGATAACCGTTTGGAAACCGGTTGCCTGCCTGTTATGAACTCCCAAAATCACAGAAAATTGCCCGTAAACTCCTAAAATGTCGCACGACATTGAGTAATTGTCGCACGACATTGAGCGGTTGTCGCACGACATTGAACGATTGTCGCACGACATTGAACGGTTGTCGCACGACATTGAACGGTTGTCGCACGACATTGAGCGATTGTCGCACGACATTGAGCGGTTGTCGCACGACATTGAACGATTGTCGCACGACATTTTGTGCATTTTGCACATCCAAATGTTCAAAAAAGATACAAATTCGACCAAAATTGCTGCAAAATAAAACAATCGACTGAATAATTACAAAATAATTTATCTCAAAGGGTCAGAGAATGTCGGCATTTTCTCAAGAAAACTCGGCGCAAACAGAAATTCATGCGGTTACCGGAGCGTTTGGCTATTCGGGCAGATACATTGCAAGGCGGCTTCTCGCTCAGGGAAAAACTGTCCGCACACTGACCAATTCGGTTGATAAACAAAATGAATTTTGCGGTAAAATTGAAACGTTTCCGCTGACATTCGACAATCCGCAGCAGTTGGAAAAATCGTTGGCGGGAGTTTCCGTTTTGTATAATACGTATTGGGTACGGTTTAATTACCGGAATTTCAAACATTCCGTTGCGGTGGAAAATACGAAAAAATTGTTCGCGGCGGCAAAACAAGCCGGTGTTCGGCGAATTGTTCACACAAGTATCACAAACCCGTCGGAAGATTCGCCGTTGGAATATTTTTCGGGAAAAGCAATTCTCGAAACCATGTTGCAGGAATCGGGAATCGCTCACTCAATTCTCCGTCCCACCGTTTTGTTCGGCAAGGAAGATATTCTCATCAACAACATTGCTTGGCTGCTTCGGCGTTTTCCGGTATTCGGAGTGTTCGGAGACGGTCAATACAAACTTCAACCGGTTTTCGTGGATGATTTTGCCGCGCTGGCAGTGGAACAAGGAAAACAAACCGACCGCCGAATTATCGTCAACGCCATCGGACCGGAAACATTTACATATCGGGAACTGGTTGAAGTCATTTCACAAATTGTCGTTGGTAAAAAACGTATGATTATTTCAATTCCAAACGGATTGGGACTTACGGTTGCCGGAATACTTGGACTTTTTACCGGCGACGTGTTGATTACGAAAGCGGAAATTGCGGGACTCAGACAGAATCTCCTTTACGTTGATACTCCGCCTGCCGGTTCCACACGGCTTTCCGAATGGCTTGGGGAACACCGCAATACCGCCGGTAAAAATTACGCCGGTGAACTAAAACGCAGAATATAACAATAAAATAAAATCCAATCAAAGAAAATGTTATACGAAGAACTGACAAGCAAGATTATTAATAGTGCCTTTCAGGTTTCCAAACAGTTGGGGTTTGGGTATCAAGAATCGGTGTATCAGAAGAGTATGGTTATTGAGCTGACGAAACGGGGACTTAATGCCCAAATGGAAGTCCCGATAACCGTTTATTACGATAATCAACCGGTTGGGGATTTTTATGCTGATATTGTTGTTGATAATGCCGTTATTATCGAATTAAAATCAATTCAACAACTTGCCGTCATCCATGAAGTACAACTCGTCAATTATCTTGTTGCTACGAAAACCGAAGTCGGATTACTTCTTAATTTTGGTCCGAAAGGTGTTGAAGTTAAGCGGAAAAGCAGAACACTACAATAAAATTGACAAAAACTTTAGACAGGATGAACAAGATCAACAGGAAGAAAAAATGACCAATATGAGAACGGATTTGATTTCATTAATTTTAGAGTGAAGTGAAATATTCCTTCGTTGCAACATTTCAGAGAAGGAATTGTCTGCATTGGGTTTATTTCATATATCATTATAAAAAATAAAAATCCTGTAAATCTTGTTAATCCTGTCAAAAAATATTGGCATATTAACAATCCAATTAAAAAACTTTAGACAGGATGAACAAGATCAACAGGAAAAAATGACCAATATGAGAACAGATTTGATTTCATTAATTTTAGAGTGAAGTGAAATATTCCTTCGTTGCTACATTTCTGAGTAGGAATTGTCTGCATTGGGTTTATTTCATATATCATTATAAAAAATAAAAATCCTGTAAATCTTGTTAATC
>JAITQV010000307.1 GCA_031288765.1 Planctomycetaceae bacterium | reverse complement strand
CCCCTACCCCTAGACATAATATCAACCGGAATATATTACCGATACAAAATATAATATACCGAAACAATAACAACCCGCCAAATCGTAAAATCAACAGAAACTAGTTAATAGTTTATAGTGAATAGTTAATAGTTCGCAAGCGGAATCATTGTCGTTGTGGCAGGAAATCCGCATGCGAACTATCCACTATTAACTATCCACTATTAACTATTCACTAAATGGTTGCCTACCTGACTGAATAGAGGACAAATCTCTTTTTCCTTCCTTTTGTGATTTCTTTGTTCTCTGCGGTTAATAAAAACAGGCAGTTACAACAGGCAGTTATAATTTCAGTCTGTCTATTGAATACCGGAAATGTTGTGTTATGATATGACCCGTACACTTTCAAAAATAAATGTTTACACAATAAACCAGCATAAACAAACCGGCATAAACGGCTTTTCGCCGAAAAATTGCCCGCCTAAATATTAATTCCAGTTATGAAAAACCAAATTATTGATAATCTTAAACAATATGGTCAGGAACATCTTCTTACGTTTTGGGATTCGCTTTCCGGTTCGGAACAGCGTGAGTTGTTAAACCAAATCGAATCTATTGATTTTGCATTGCTTGCACATCTTTACCAAAACCGTAACGCCCCAACAGAATTGTTGACATTGGCGAATCGGGCAACTGATCCGCCGGCTTATAAATTCTCAACAGTTACCGACCCGACACCGTGCAAACCGCGAAAATCTGTTTCGGTTCAGGCGGCGGTTTCGGCAGGGCAGGAACTGTTGCGTCAGGGAAAAGTCGGAGTAATTCTTGTTGCCGGCGGTCAGGGAACACGGCTCGGTTTTCCCCACCCAAAAGGAATGTATCAGATCGGTCCGGTTAGCGGAGCAACCCTGTTTCAATTCCATTTCGAAAAAGTTCTTGCCGCTTCACAACATTACGGCTGTCAAATTCCGTATGCCGTTATGACAAGTCCGGCAACACACCATGAAACCGTTGACTTTTTAGAGCAAAAAAATTATTTCGGTTTACGGAAAGAGGATGTTTTTATTTTTTGTCAGGGGACAATGCCCGCTGTTTCGCCGGAAAACGGTAAGGTTTTGCTCCATTCCAAAGGCAGTCTCGCTTTAAGTCCCGACGGTCACGGCGGAATGCTCGCCGCTATCACCAAAAAAAAGGAAAACGAAATTTCCATACTAGACCGCCTTCGGCAACGCGGAATCGAATATCTGTTTTATAATCAAGTCGATAATCCGTTGGTTCGGATTTGTTCGCCGGAATTTTTGGGTTATCATCTTTTGAGCGGTTCCGAATTGACGAGCCAGGTTATCCGTAAACGGTTTCCCACCGATAAAGTCGGCAATATCGTTGAAGCGGATGGTCGGCTTTACGTCATCGAATACAGCGATTTACCGGAAGAAATCGCCCGACAAACCAATTCGGACGGTTCGCTCAAAATTTGGGCGGGAAGTATTGCGGTACATATTTTCAATGTTGCACTCCTTGATCGGACATCGAAAATCGCAACCTCGCTGCCGTTTCATATTGCCCGTAAAAAAGTTCCGTTTATTGATATTGCGACAGGAGAAATAATTAAGCCGGAAAAAGAAAATGCGATTAAATTTGAACGGTTTATTTTTGATCTTCTTCCTTCGGCGGAAAATGCGGTTGTTGTCGAAGTTGATCCGCCGAACCATTACGCCCCGCTCAAGAACGCTTCCGGTTCGCCTGCCGATTCGCCGGAAACAGTTAAACGTGATCTTGCCGCAATGTACACCGGTTGGCTGCGGAAAGCCGAAGCGGTTGTTGCTGCGGAAACACCGGTCGAAATTTCGCCGCTGTTCGCCGATTCGCCCGAAAGTGTCATGCAAAAAATCGAAAAAGGAACCGTATTCGATAAACCAACCTACTTGCAAAACTAAACACAATTTGTAGAATAAACCGAAATTTGATTGTTTTCCTGTTTTTGAGGAATCCTCGAAAACTTTTTAGGAGTTCCCGGAAAATTCCCCTGAAATATTACTTTAATTTTCATTACTACGATGTTTACACTTTCATTACCAAATTGGATTCAGGCGTTAAAGTATGTTGATCTTGTTGCGGCGGGCGTTTTTGTGCTGTTCGGCATACTTGTTTATCTGATTCACAATTACATTCCGAAAATCGGAGCGGTTGCGTGGGTTACAGCCAAAGAAGCCTTGTTCCAACCGCTTTTCACAATTCTGACTCTTGTCGGTATTTTTGCGTTGTTCATTTTCCTGCTCATTCCTTACAATACGTTGGGGGAAGACATTAAACTTGTGATCACGCAAGGATTAACAGTGGTCAAATTGATTGCGGCATTTTTAGCGGTTTGGACTGCCAGCACCACAATTGCCGAAGAAATTGACGGCAAAACCGCACTCATGGCTCTTGCAAAACCCTTAAACCGAAGAAATTTTATTATCGGTAAATATGTCGGCGTCATGATTGCCGTAACACTGATTTTCCTGATTCTCGGAACATTCTTTCTCAATACTGTTTCGTACAAAGTTGTTTATGACGCGAGAGAATCGTCAAAAGATATTCCGACGGCGCTTGAATGTGCGCAGGCAATTTATGATATTTTACCCGGTCTTGTGCTGGCTTATTTGGAAACAATTATTCTTGCGGCGATTGCGATTACTGTTTCGACTCGGCTGCCGCTTCTTCCCAATCTGACGATTACGTTGCTCATTTATCTTTTGGGCAATGTTGTTCCGGTGATTGTTCAATCGTCGATTGGTCAACTTCCGATGGTGGTGTTTGTTGCTAATTTTGTGAGTGTTTTTCTGCCGTGTCTTGACCATTTCAGTATGGAAACGGCGGTGGCAATGGGAAAAACGGTTTCGTGGTTTTATGTTCTTGGGGCGGTGATTTATGCTTTGTTGTACTGTTTTGCCGCGTTGATTGTGTCTTTACTGCTTTTCCAAAACCGCGACCTCGCCTAACCATAAAATAATATTTCACCTTTTATGAAGCGTTTATTAAGTGTTTTAAATCCGTAAAATAAAATACCGGATAAATCCCTAAAAACAAGAATATTTTAACGAATGTTTTTGAGAAAGGGTCAAACGGTAAAATTTTTGAAACTTGGAGGTATTTATGCAAGAACAATCTAAACCAAGCGTAGTATTAACTTGTTCTACTTGTCAAGGTGATACCTTTGAAAGTAGCGAGAACTGGATTACTTGTCAAAACTGTAAACGTACTTTTACATTTCAACAATTGGAAAGTGCCAATAAAACAAAAATAAATGCTGCTCTCGAAAGTGCTAAGACGGATCCGCATAACGATATGACATACGGCATTCAAAGGATACTTCGGATTTCATTTGGAAAAGATTTTAAGATAGAATAGACTGCTGCGGTATGACCAATTTCCGTGCGGTTTGGATCTAATCAACGAAAATTCCATTGAAATTTTACACTTACTTGTTTAAAGATATGATATACAATGAAAAAGAATTTATCAAAGCCGTTGAACAGTCGTTCGAAAAGTACAAAGAGAAAGGTGCAAGAAGCACGGAAAAACTTAAACCTCTTCACAAATTTGTAGCTGATACTTTGGCAACGATTTGGAGTGAAGGTTTTAAATTACATTATATGGGCGACCAAAATAAAGAAATGAAAGTTGAGGGAAAATACTATCCAAAAAAAATTGATATTACGATTACAAAAGATGACAATCTTGTTTTGTGCATTGGTATCAAGTTTGTAACTTCTAATTTCAAGCAAAACGCCAATAATTATTTTGAAAAAATGATGGGCGAAACAGCCAATATTCAGGTAAAAGGATTGCCTTACGCACAACTATTGGTTTTACAACACAAAACACCATATTATAAGAGAAATGAAACAAAAGTTTCTTCAAAAAAAGAAACAACTAATGATAAGGATATTTCAAAATATCAAAAATTGATATCCGACACATCACAAGTATATTGTCCCAAGTATCTGGGTATTCAACTGGTTGATATCAATGAAAGAACAAAAAAAGTCTCATTAACAAATTTAGAAAATTCTTTTTCTGAAAAAATAGCCCAATTACTTAAATCAAAATTGTCATTAATAAATTTTTTCGATGAAATCAACACATACAAAAATTATTTAACAATCGAACAATAATGGCAAGTTTAGCAAAGGAGTATTCACAGGAAAAACTTTTTGGTCAGGTTTACACACCGCAATTCATTGTGTGTAAGATACTTGACGATATTGATTTTAATTCCCCAAAAGTTTTGGGCAAAAAAATTCTTGACCCCGC
>JAITQV010000248.1 GCA_031288765.1 Planctomycetaceae bacterium | reverse complement strand
GCCGGGTACAACGACGAATTCAATGTTGTACAAAATGCCAAGGTTCTTATTCATGGTAATAATACGATTACCGGAACACGTGTTCTGTTTCAACCGGGAGCGTTTTTAACTTTTGATTTATCTTATTATTTTCCGAACGCTTCTCCCGCTCCCGCAGAAAATACCGATACTCCAATGCTTCATTTGAGCGGTACTACGCTTCAAGTAAGCGGAACACGAATTGATATTGCCGGACTTCCCAATGATGTGCGTCGATACCGTGATTATATTTTGATTGAGGGACAATCAGCACTTGAAATTGGTAATTTTAACCTTTGGATCGGTGATGCTAATATTGATGTCAGCGGTCGAATCAGCAAACGGTTCGGTTACAGTCTTGGTTACGGACAAGATGCCCGAGGCAACGATATTGAGACACAATTGGTTCTCAGTATTGACGAAACGGATAATACTGTTTTGCGGTGGACAAGTTCATTACCTAACGGTCAATGGAGTGTTGTTAATAAGGATTGGACGCTTATTCGTAATAATGACGTTGATTCCTTTGTTCCCGGCGATACTGTACAATTTTTCGATTCCGGCAACCATACAATTGAAATTCTCGAAACACTTGCTATCGGACATAATTCGGAAAGAGAAATCGCCGCAGGTAAAACATGGTACGGCGGAAGCGGTGATATTACGGGGATGCATGTTTCCGGTGACGGAAATTGGACATTCAACGGCGCCGGTTCCATTACCGACAACATGTTGACCGGTTCAGCCGCCTTGCTCTTTGACGGAACCGGTACGTTAACTCTGGCAAATAGTACAAAAAACACTTATTCCGGCGGAACAAATTTAGCCGGAATCGGAATTCTTAATTTTTCCCGCGGAGACTTGCTCGGACTCGGCAGCATCAATTTTCTCAATAATAAAACCGCTGATAAAACAACCGAATTACACGCCATAGGAACAACAGATGCTCAAACAATAACCGTCAATCAACAAATCATCGCCGAAAACGGCAGCAATGGACTTATCACCGTCAATAACACAAAAAATTTAATATTTACCCGAACCGCCGATATTACCAATACAAAAAATCCCGCCGTGCTTGTCAAAAGCGGCGGTAAACTAACAATTCAGGCTGAACCGGCAGGCAGATACGGAAATATTATCTTCAGTGAAAACGGAACAAAAAACATTCTTGACAGTGTTCCTAAGAACGGCTCCGCCGTTTATGTCGAAAACGGCGGGACATTGAACGCTCAAAATATTACAGTCTCAAAAAATAAAGTTCAAGCCGACGGCGGAATCATTTACAATGAAGGAACAATAACTATTCAATCGGGAATTTTTTCCGAAAATATCGGCAGCGCAGTTAGTGCCGCCGAAAATTCCAAAACGAATATTTGGGATTCAACCTTTACAAAAAATTCAACCGAAGGAAACGGCGCCGCTGTTTATTATCAAGGTTCAACCGGCAGTAATTCAACTTTGACAATCGGTGCAAATGGCGGTAAAACAACAACTTTTTCCGGTAACATAGCAAACGGAATCGCCAACTCCATTCACATCACCGCCGTCAGTAACGGAACAGCAAACCTTGTTATTGAAACACCAAAAGATAAGGATAAAGGAACAATAGGAACCGTCAATATGCTCGACCCGTTGTCAAGCGATAACGGTAATTACAAAATAAGTGTTAACAAAAACGGCGAAGGAATTTGGAAACTTGCCGGCGATAATAAATTCGAAGCAAATAACGGAACAACTTTTCAAATTAACAACGGAATTGTTGATTTGTATAAAACAGACGCAACAAACGGAATTAACGCCGGAAATATCGAAATTACAAACGGAACATTTACTATCGGATCCGCCGGAACATTAAACAGCCGCGGCGGAAATACCGTTAAAGCGCCGACAATCACTCTTAATAACGGAGCAACTTTGGGATTCGATTTGACAACATCCAAAGCAGTAACAAAAACAGAAGGTTCGCCGGCTCTTTTGAATTTCGAATCTAATACGTTGAACTCTACCGGAAAACAAGTTATTAACCTTCTGGAACTTAGCAGCCAAACTCAAAACGGATACGGTATTTTCAATCTGTTGACTGCGAATAAGACAATTAACGCAAACTCGATGGATTTATTGTATCACGGCGAAAATATAACAAAATTCCGGCAACAATTCGGAACACTTAAAACTGTCGATAATGGAAAAACGTTGCAAGTTGAAATTACCACAACAGAAAACGGAACTACACAATGGACTAATGAAAGCAAAAATTTCCAATGGGACGCAACTTCGTTTAACTGGGAAGGAAAAAAAGTTACCGGACAATATGATCTTACCGGTTTTAAACAGTTCTTGCATGGTGATACGGTAATCTTTGGAGATGGAGGAGCCGGAAAAATTACAATTATTGACGGCGGTGTTAATATTGCAGGAATGACCGTCAATAATTCACAAGTTGATAAAAATGCAAACGATTATACTTTCTTGGGCGGTTCCATCAACGGAAGCGGCAGTTTGATTAAAAAAGGTTCCGGTACGGTAACTTTCACACAAGAAAATAAATTTGAAGATGGAATAAAAATTCAAGGCGGAAAAGTGATTACCAACAAAATTTTCTCTCGCGGAACAGGAAATGTTGTATTTGAAAATAATGGTATAAATAATAAAGCTCTTGAGTTCAATCTTGACGGACAAAGCAGCGGTGTTTTTGAACAACAAATCAGCGGAGATTCGGGAAATAACGGTCAACTGATTAAATCGGGCAGCGGTTCTTTGACATTAAAGAATAAAAATACTTACGGAGGCGGAACAATTATTAGCGGCGGAACTCTGATTGCCGAAGGTTTGGAATCTCTCGGTTCCGGCAATATTATTACAGGAATCAATAAAGAGGAATACGGAACTCTTGTTCTCAATTTGGCAAAAAATGAAACGTTTGAAAAAACGATTTCGGGAACAGGTTCACTCAAAACCGCCAAAACCGGAACAGAAACCGGAACTTTGACATTAACATTGACCCAAGACAACGATTATTCCGGCGGGACAACCATCGAATCCGGCACGGGAATTTTTACACAAAATCTTAAATCCATCGGAACCGGCGATATTCGTAATGACGGAACTCTCACTCTGGATTTGGCGTCCGACGGAATATTTGCCCAATCCCTGAGCGGAAACGAAACAGGAATCTTTGAAAAAAAGGGAAACGGACAATTAGAACTGAAACAAGCAAATACGTTTCAAGGTACAACCATTTTAACAGCCGGAACAATTCGTTTGGGTAATGAATTATCGTTGCAAAACAGTTTGCTGGATTATCAGGGCGGAAAATTAGACTTCGGACATTTGAACAAACTCAAACTCGGAGGAATTGCCGGAACACAAAATCTTTCATTGAACGGTAATTCGGGACAACCAATTAATCTGACAATCGGAACCGGCGGTTTCGATTCCGTGTACACCGGAACAATTACCGGAACAGGAAGCGTAACCAAAACAGGTTCGGGAACTCAGACCTTCGCCGGTAACAATACGTATTCCGGCGGAACAAAAATTTCGGAAGGACGGCTCGTGTCTGTCGGAATTGCCGGTTTTGGAACAGGCAACATTGTTAATGACGCCGAAATGGAATTTCAAATTGACGCCAATGAAGAAACGTACACAAAAACAATTACCGGTACAGGTTCCCTGTTGAAAAGCGGTTCCGGTACATTAAAACTGGTCGGTAAAAATGATTACAAAGGCAATACCTTTATTGAAGACGGACAACTTGCCGTCTCCTCACTCGATTCACTTGGTTCCAACTGGTCTGACAGCCAAAACGACGAAGAGAATAAGAATAAAGACGGCGCCATATTTTTACAGAACAAAAACGCTTCTCTGTTGTTCGATCTTGATGAAGATGTAACTTTTTCAAAAGATATTAGCGGAACAGGTTCCGTTTATAAAGCCGGAACAGGAACATTAACGTTTACAAAAAATCTGGACTTAAACGGTGCCGCTCATGTTCTTGCCGGAACAATGTTTCTCAACACCGAAACAAAATCAGCCGTTACGGTTTATGACGGCGCAACTCTCGGCGGAAACGGAATTGTCAATAATAATGTTCTGTTTAAAAACGGTTCCGCACAAATTATCGGACAAAATGAAAGCGCAAAACTTACCGCATTTACGGCGAAAAATATAACTTATCAAAACGGCGCAACTGTTTATATCAAGGTCGGTATGAACGGCAGTGATCAGGTGATCGCAAAAGACGGACTCAATTTTGCAAAAGGCGGCGGCGCGGTTAATGTTGTTCTGCTGAATCTTGGTCTTGACGATTTTGATCCCGAAACAACAATTTCGCCTTCCGAATACACTGTTTTCGTCTCGGAAAACGGAAAACTGCTGCTCAACGACCAACATATCAACAATACCGAAAGTAATTCCGATACATTAACATTGGAAGGCGTTAACGGAGAAATCCGTTTTCTTGCCGCGCCGGAAGAAGGGCTTGGGATTCTCGGTTATTCGGTCAAAACAAGCGATAAGGCAGTACGAAGTATTTCGTTAAATCTTGCGGCGGTAAGTCCTGCGGCAATTGCTTATTTGAACACAAATCAACGGTCGGTATTACAAGGAATTACCGATGCGGATATTTTTGACGGAGTTTATTCGTACACAAAAGACAAACGCGGCGCCGTGATTGACCCAATCATGCCGATGATTCAAACGGCAATGCCGTTCCTGACGGAACGAAGCGTAACACAATTTAATATTGCGGCTTTTGATCGTCTGCGTTTTTTACGTGAACCGCTTGCTTTGACAGACCGTGAAATCAACGCTTACCGCGGAAGTTCTCATCGTTTCGCGCATATTCATTCACGCAACAATTATCTTTGGTTTCAGAATTACGGTGATTTTGTCCGAATGAGCGCAAAGGACGGAGTTCCCGAATTTCAAGCAAATTCGTACGGATTTAGTGTCGGTGTTGATCGGGGCATCAATTATCATTCTTCCGTTGGTCTCGGCATGGGCGGTTATTTCAGCGACCTGAATGTCAATAATGTTTATCAACAAGGCGATATCGGTTCTTATCTGATGTCGTTGTACGGTAATTGGAACAACGATGATCATTGGATGTTTACCGGTTCAACCGGCTTTGTTTTCAGCTCGTATGAACTCACACGGAATGTTCCGGCTTTCAACACCACGCTTAACAGCCGGCACGGCGGAACAACACTTTTCGCTTCGCTGGAAGGTTCCAAAAAATTATTGTTCGGAAAGTACGAAGTTTCGCCGTATTTCGGTGCCGATTTTATCTGGCTCTGTGAAGAAGGTTATCGTGAACGGACAACCGGTTTATCTTCTCTGGCTTTGGATGTTAAGAGTCAGGACACGTTTACGGTTTTGAGTACGGTTGGAATCCGGCTGGGGCGGGCAATGCGTTTGCTTGGCGGTAATCTCGTCAATCCCTCGTTGTACGCCGCGTGGATTCACGACTGGACGGAAAGTGATATTACAACATCCGCATCGTTTTTCGGCGAACCGTCATTCAAAATTCGCGGCGCCTCTATGAACCGTGATCGTGCACAACTGGGAACAAACCTCAATATGACATTGAATAAACGGACGGATATGTTCGCAAAATTCAACGCCGAACTGGCAACACGGTACAGCGATTTAAGTTTCCATTTGGGAATCCGTTTCGGATTTTGAAATTTTCTGTGATCCGAATTATCTTTGCCGACAACAGGAAGTCCGACAAGGGTACCAGTCTATTTAAAAAAGTGGTCTTTACGTATTCAGTTTTAATTTCTATAATTTGTTTTATGTGTAAACAACATCATAAAAAACGAGTCAATTATGACCAACGTCTCAGGCAACTTGAAGACGAAGTACGTAAATTGCGCGAGTCGAATAATTCGCTTCGTCAAGAAGTCGATGAATTGAAATCGTCGAAAGATTCTTTGAGTCGCCGAGTGGATGATCTGGAATTGGCGAATGAAAAATTAACATCCAAGAATCAGGAGTTGACCGCAACACTTGACCACTATGCTTCGGCGACGGCATCGCGTAAGCCGACATTTTCGATCAATTATAGTTCCGAACGCAACAATCTTGATTCGTTATCTTCCGTACAATCTCGTCGTTGTCCGAAACGTTCCAAAAATTCACGCCGTCGCGGTCGTAAACCACACGCCGGTAAACCAGCGCGTGCACACCGAGTGATTCGTCTTTATCCTCCGGGCGTTTCGCCTAGGAAGTGTAAACT
>JAITQV010000075.1 GCA_031288765.1 Planctomycetaceae bacterium | reverse complement strand
AGATCTGTTTTTTTACGCATTTTTAAAAAACAATGTTGTAATTATAAATATTCGTAAATGATGATATTAAAAGTACTTATAATTACAGTGTTGTACGTTTGGAGAACCATAAAAAAATAGTCCTTTTGAACACCCTACCTTGCAGGGCAATGCAATTCCGATCCGCCTGTTATGCATATCTCGCTCGCCGGCTTAAAACAAAAATTAGATTGAAAGGAAGGTTGTCTTCGACATTGTTCAACAATACCTGAATAGATACAAAATATGAAATCTCTACGAGGTTTTTGATTTACGTTGGGACATTTTTTCTATTGATAGGCTTGCCCTAACGGGCAATTGCTCAACACATGACTGAATACAAATAAAGACCGCTTGGGGACAATTTTGAGTACAAATAAGGTTTTTAGTCAATACTCTTACGTGATTAAAACAATCCGCTGAAATATTACAAAAAATAAAATAAACGGCAAATTCAATACAATTTATTCCGTAAATTATTCCGTAAATCGGAAACATTCGAATTTTGAAGGACTAAATTCCTGCCGAACCCCATCCTTGGTAATAGCTGTATTGAAAACGGAAATAATTTCAAGCCCTTGAATTTTGCCAAGATTCTTCAAACAGGCGTTGCTCAATACCGTACCGTTCAATTTCAACTCACGAAGATTACGAAGTGGAATTAACGAAACAAGACCGTTGTCCGTAATTCTTGTCTTCGATAAATCAAGCAACCGAAGCTCGGTAAATACCCGACATATCGGTAATCCCTTGTCTCCGATTTTGGTAGAAGACAGATTAAGTGTTTCCAGTTCCGCCAAAGGTAAAAGATACATTAAATCACTGTTGTCTATCCCCGATCTGCTCAAACTCAAAGAACGTAACGAAATCAGACTCCCAATAGCGTCAATCCCTTCAACATCCGGTTTAATCGTGTCAAGATTTAACTCTTTGAGTTTTTTCAATGTCCGAATCGCCGATAATCCCGCATAAGTCAGTTCGTTTTCCGCCAGATTCAATGATTCCAACGAAATAAGTGTTGCCAATTTGATGAGGTTTTCGTTCTTTAATCCTGTTCGGGAAAGATTCAGACGTTTGATTGTTTTCAAATGCCCCAGTTGATTCAGATGTTCTTCCGGAAAGTTACGAAAACCGCTAAGATCAATTTCCTCAATTATTACCGTTTCATCAAAATTCGGTACCGGTTTTTGTGAATCCAACGAAAGAACCGTACCGCCGTACCGAATAAGAATTTTCCCATGAGCCTTTTGTAACACCCATTGAAACAACCGGTTTATCGAATCCGCTTTGCCTGATTTTGATTCTGTTGAAGTGTTTAAATCACCGCTGTTTGAATCACTGTTTGAATCACTATTTGAATTACCGTTTGAATTATTGTTTGAATTTTGGAGTTTAAAAAATTCTTTTACACGGTTTCGAATATCCGTTTGCTGAATTTCCATACGTAATAAATCATACGGTTCACGTGAAATTTTTTCGGTCAATGCTATTCCGTCAAGCCAAAAGATTGTCCGATTCGAAAGAGGTGTAAGACGAATTTCAATATGGTCAATTGTTTTTTTGTCCGATTCCGTTTGCGAACCTTCAAATTGCTCGGTTCGTTTCCAAAACATATCGCCGGTCAAAGGAAATTCAACCGAAACAAATTTTCCGCAGGCATCATAAAACAAAGCATTACAATATCTCGGAGAAACCGTTTCAAAATCAATGTGTCCTGATGAATAAACAAACCGAACCCGAATAGAACCAACTTTTCCAATATCGGCATTGTTCCCGATTCGCAGCAAATCGGTTATCTCAGGAAAACAAATCGAAAAAGTAAAACATCCGGCAATCTCCGGTATGATCAGATTGTTTTTCGCAACATTTTCAAAAAACGAAATAGTAATCGGAGATCGTTCCAACATAGTTACACGAAGCGATTTATCACCGTAAAGACGTTTTATCGTATCAAACATGGCATAAAACCGATCCGCATGTATTCCTGAAAAATTCAGTTGACCAAAATGATGTTCAGTCCAATCGGAACCAAGCATGACGGATTCTTCCGCCGAAACCATTTGCTTTTCCGTATTAAAAACCGGCATAGCAAAGTGAGAACGGTCATTGGGGAATTGCCGGATTTGTTCTTGCAATTCGGTTTCCCGCTCTTGGAAGAATTGACTTTCCGCTCTGTAAATTCCGGCGTTGTGAAGAACGTTTTTCCTGCGGATTTCTGTTTCGGCGGCTTGACGCACCGCTGTTTGAATCATGTTGTCAAGATCATTCAGATGTTGTTCTGTTGTTGTTTCGCGATTTTCACGTTTTGTATTATCATCTTTGCCGAGAGTTACGATTAAAGCGTCCGCAGATTCTCCCGCCTGATTCCATAATTCGAGAGAACGTAACCGTAACGTTTCCGATTCTATCTCTTTATTTCTTGCTTCGATTAACGATTGAAGTTTGTGTTGCGTTATCTTTTCCAATATTTCCGGTCGCAAATCGGGACTACGCCAATCAATATAAAATATCAAAAAAAACACAATTCCAATAAGACTCAAAAAAATCAAAGTAAAACTTCCCCAATAAAGAAAAGAAAATTTCTTTTTTGTTTCCGGTTCATTTTCTTTGTTTACCGTTGGCAAAACCGGCGGCGGTTGTGTCGGCAACTCTTCTTTTTTCTGTTGTTTTTCTTGCAGTTTTTCTTCGAAGACGTAAGTAAGAATCGCCAAATCATCAGGAACATTAGCCGGCGAAGCAGGCAATTCAAAAGGCGACGGAACTGTTGAGGACGAAACCGGTAACGGTGGAGTCGATAACGGAGGAGTTGGAAATGGCGGAGCCGGTAACGGAGGAGTTGGGAACGGCGGAGTTTGGAACTGAACCGGCAACGGCGGCGGTTTGACCGGAGAAATAGGTTCCGTAATTTTAGGAACAACAATCGAAGTCTTACACCCAGTACACATCATCGAATGACCGCCGAACCGGTCACTAAACGTGTAATGTTTACCGCAAACGGGACAGTCAAAGATAATCATTGATTCTTTTCCGTTGGTTGTGGTTCGGTAGGTTCGGGTTCTGCGTTTTTGGTTTCGTCTTTAATTCCTTCAAACTCCGGTTTATCAGAGGGAGTGAAACGGCATTCGGAAAGACTGCGAAACCATGTTTCCTGATGTTTGGCAAAATTTCGGGTGTTCTGTTTAATCAAATCAACGGTTTGTACGTATTTCATTTTGCCGTCGAGATAGTCGAACAATTCCTTATATCCGAGAGCCTGACGTGCCGTTTTACCGATGGGGACTTTTCGTTCTCTAAGTTGTTTCGCTTCTTCGAGAAAACCATCGTAAATCATTCTATCAACTCGTTTGTTGATTTGTGCGTACAAAACATCGCGCGGAGTTTGCAAAACGTACACATGACATTTTGACGCCGGAGTTCCGGCTTCAAACTGTTTCTGAAACGAGCTGATCGGTTTTCCGGTTTTTTCGTACACTTCCAACGCCCGAACAATTCGGCGGATATCGTTGGGGTGAAGCCGTTTGGCGGTTGCCGGATCAACTTTTTTCAACAGTTGGTGTAACATTTCCGGCGGATTGCCGACCAGTTTTTTCTGAAGTTGAGCCCGAAACTCAAAATCAGCCGGCGGACCTTCAAAAACACCTCGCAACATCCCTTTGAGATACAACGGCGTACCGCCGACAAAAAGAACTTTTTTGCCGCGAAGTTGGATTTCGTCAATTTTATTGCCGGCTTCACGAACATATTGAGCCAAAGAGTAATCATCGCTGGGGTCAACAATATCGATCATGTGATGCGGAATTCCGCCTCGATCTTCGGGGGCGAGTTTTGCGGTTCCCACATCCATTTCACGGTAAATCGCCATCGAATCCAGCGATATAATTTCCGCGTTAAGCCGTCGGGCTAAATCAATACCGATACTGCTTTTACCGCTTGCCGTCGGACCGGTCAAATACCAACACGATAATGTCAATCTGCGAAATCGTTCCAATTCCAATTTGTTCGCGTCACGTTTTCTTCCCATACCAATATGCAGAATTTTAATAATTTTTTAATTTAGGTCTGAATCCGGTAAATTCCTATAACCGTTTATAAGAATACCGCAACAGATATCGATCATGATTTTCGGTTCCCGAACCGTAATGCTGTTATTATATCTGATTTGTCGGTTCACGGCTAGCCGGTTGCAGCGCCGAAACACGTCAATCAACAAAGCGGCTGTTGCCGAAGTGTTTTCACTCACTATTGCCGCCTCTTGATTTCCAACCGCAAATAAGATACAGTTAATTATCTTACAAAAATAACAGGGAATCATTATAAAAACGGAACACTTATATGTCAACCTATATTCAAGTTCAAATAACATTTCCAACCGAAGAATCCGCATATCAGGCGGCAACAAAACTTGTTGAAACACATTTAGCCGCATGTGCGCAAGTTCTGAAACCAATTCGAAGTATTTACGTTTGGAAAGGAAACTGCGAAACAAGTGATGAGGTTTTAGTTTTGGCAAAAACGAAATCTATTTTATTTGATCGGCTTGTTGAATTGGTTCGTGACGGACATCCTTATGAATGTCCTCAAATTGTGGCGTTACCGATTCTTGCCGGCAATGAAGATTATCTTGCTTGGCTCGAAGAACAATGCAATAAATGCAAAAAAATACTTTGGTTTTGAAACTGATGCTAATTCTACTCAACTTTTAATCATGATGAAACGATTTGTAAATTATTTAAATGATGAAACATATGATTAGTTATTTAAAAATTATTTTTATGTGCATTATTTGTAGTGTAATTGTGTTTATTCAGTATATATTCGTATTTAATATACTGTTTAATATCTCGATTTTTTTGGCACATTATGTAGGTGAACCACATCATCCAAATGAATTGTTTCGAAGATTATCACCCTATAATTTTCTATTTTTGATATATTATGCTATCTCATTGTTATCTTGTTGGTGTGGATATATTTTAGGATGGAAACAATATAAAAAATCAAATTATGTGAAAAATATAAATATAAATATAAATATATTTCAGGCAAAAAGTATTTTAATAGTAAGTATTATATTATATGATATCAATGCCATTCCAACTATACTCCTATATGGTTTTATTTTCTCTGATTATTTTTTATTGTTTCCTTTTTTATTTTTAATTTCATATATTATTACTTCCATATTCACATTCTATATAGGAGTATTTGTAGCACATATTTGCTTGTCCAACAAATTAGAAAAGGCTTAAAATTACTGCTACTATAATAAAATGTGGGGCAATTTTTAGGAAGTGCTATAAAAAATGAAGTAAATTATTATACTAATAATTTTAATCTATTTCAAAGTTCGTGGACAAGCGCATAGGCTAAAAAGATCAATAGATTACGCTAGAAATATCCGTTTTAAGATTTTTTAACTCATTGGAACAATAGCACTATGTTACTTGATGTGCCTAGATTGTTTTTTGCATAGTCATATTTTTTTGTTGCAGTTTTGTAAAATCATTCCTTGTAACCAATTTGCTTCATCATTTGTTACGTTTTTAAGACTTATTTTCTGTTTGGTTATTTTACTTGTTATAATTATTTCTTTTTCTCCTTCAGGAAAAAAATTGAATCTAAATTTATGATAAAAATGTTTATTAGGTACTCCTTTACAAATCATAATATAATACGGTGGAGGCATTGTAATATATTGCGAAGCACTAAGTCCAAGACATGAAGTTCGACGAATTATTTGTGTGTCAGTAAAAATCCATCGAACCCTTCGAATCGCATTATACCAAAGACTAAAATTGACAATAATAAGTGGCGGAAAACAAAACAAACCAACAATAACTAAAAATAAGGTCTTTTTCCACCATATCCAACCAACATCAGGGGTAATATCTAAAAGAATATGGCAATGTGTCAACATAATTATTGCATAAACAAAACTAAATAAAAAAAACAGAATTGTTGTTGTAATAATTGGTGTAACTTGCCAATGACCATTACAAATAATCTCAAAATATTTATCAGCACAACGAATATTCCAATGAGTCTTTGAAGGAGGTAATGTTTCCTTCAATAATCCATTATGTTTTGTTTGTAATGTCAGCAAAATTTCTTGCATAGAACAAGCTAACCACTGACATTCCTCAACTGTTATTTTACGTAGCATACTATCCAATATCACAATGTTCCCACAAACAGTTTTAGCGATAACTTGTGAATTCGATTGTAATTTGTATTGTTTATTATCAATACAATATTCAATTGAAAGTAACTCATGAAACGGAAAAAATTTCATGAATGAAAAAAATATTGTATCTAACTTTCGCTTCAATCCATTAGCATCAAGTATCCATGTTATCCGACAAGAACAAAGAAATAAAATACCAAAGAAAAAAACAATCGGTATAGCAAATGTAAGAAATGAAATATTGTTGGTACCATATTGAACCCATAGATAAAACATCAAGAACAACTTACTTGAATAATAAACTGCCCAAATACAAAACAGAACAATTCCCCAATCACGATAATGTCGATGTTGTAAAATAAAACGTTCTTTCGATTGTTCATATTTAAATGATAATTTCGTTTCGGCTATTTTCATATTTTTGATTGAAATGCAAATAATTTCATGGAGGTTCTAAAAACCTCAATGTTGAACAAAACAATTTTCAAATACGGAAAACACCCCGTCAATAATAATTTTAGCCGCTTATTAACTGTTGTCATGACTCATTTTTGTTCCGGTGTTTCGGTTTTCATAATCAGTAAAGACTCTTCTTTTCGCAACCGGTTTATTGTATTTGCGGAGTCGGGTGCGTCCGTAACTTCTTCACGCACAGGAATAAGATAAACCGAATAATCAAAACGGAATTGTTCATTTTTAACAATTTTTTCATGAGCCAAAGGAATTTTGTTCAGCATATCAGCAATTTCTTTATTTCTGTTTTCAACTTTCGTAATTTCCGATTGTAATTCATTCCGTTTTTTCCGTTGTTCCTGAGTAGTTGGTATTGTTCCAACCAGAATTTCTTTTTTAATTATGTCCAAGTCTTTTTTCATTGTTTCAAGTG
>JAITQV010000072.1 GCA_031288765.1 Planctomycetaceae bacterium | reverse complement strand
TGAAGCGTTTCACTTTCCGCAATACGAATCGTCGTCTCGCGAAAACTAAGACCTTCGATTTGCATAACAAGAAGGGCACGGAAAATATTTTCCGTTGAAAATTCCGCTTCTCGCTCTTTACTTTTCGACTGAGAAAGAACCGAAAGATCCGCATGAACAATAGAAAGAAGCTCCGGAAGTTTCGATAAAAGCAAATCAAGATGTTTATAGTTGTCACGGTAAGACGAAACTACTTTTAAACTTTCGTCCTCTTCGGACTTGAAGAAAAACGAAAATATCTTGTGGATAATCTTGCGCACTGTAACTCTCCTTATAAATTGGAAACTGTAGAATGGGAAATTGAGAAACTAAAAAATTACAAAAACCAATTGTAACCGATCCGAAATTCCCGTCAAGTCCCCTCACCCCTATACATAATATCAACCAGAATATATTATCGATACAAAATACGATGTATCGAAACAATAACAACACGACAAATCATAAAATCAACAGAAACTAATTATCTATATTAACCACTGAATACACGAAATATACTTTGAATTTGTAATAGTAAAAGTTGACGCACAACTTCAAGGTTAGTTTCTTTATAGGGGAATAGGACACAAAAATATTTTTTTGCTATTGTATTCATTTTGCATCCTCAAAAAATAAACGTATCTATTCAATGGAATGTTTCAACGTAACCTTATTTCCGAACTAAACAACTTTAGTAGCAACATTTCCAACATCATAATAATCTTATTACCTTATTAAAAAAATGAAATAATATTTCAGCGGAATTTTTTCTTAAAAGTTTGTCTTCAAGAGGTAGGCAATCGTTCGCCGAACGATTGCGTCGGCATCAGCCGACAGTGAATTTGTACAATGTTGGTTGTTTTAATTGTCTATCGGCAAGCAACCTTCGGCGAAGGGTTGCCTTAAAGTCCCGTAAGGGACGAGATGTGCATAACCGTAGGTGGAGCGAAGCGCAACCGGTTATGCACATCTCGCCCTGTGGGCTTAGGAAAAAATCAAGTAGAAAAAGAGGTTTGTCCTGCGTCATTGTTCAAGAAATGACAGAATTGAGGCGAAAAACCGAAAAAAACATGTGAGAGATAGCATTTATCACAGATGTAATGGTTTTCATCACATCTGTAATAAGTTTCATCACATCTGTGATAGGTTTCATCACATCTGTAATAAGTTTCATCACATCTGTGTTTTTCGGCTTGTTTAACATGTTTTTTCTGCTCTTAAAGGTGAGGAATTAGACTGTATTCATACCCTAATTCATACCCTAACATGGTATAAATCAAGGAATTATGAAAAGTCGTGCGGCAACGGAAACCGCAAAATTGTGAAGAAGTACAAGTCGGCTGACCCCAACTCAACCCAACCGTTGGTGAAAGCCCCTACCGTGAACGGTTGCCCACCTGACAGTGCCTTCGTTCACACCTTCGTTCAAGACTTCGTTCAACACATGCCTGAACAGATACGTCAATAGTTAAGATTAAGCAGTCTCCGCCAACTCAAAATTGCCGCTTTTTTCGGCGGATTTAGCGGATTTATCAGCCTGCTCAAACGGAATAACATCGCTCGTCTTCCGAACTAACGGGCGATCTGTTGCGGGCGATGTTCCCGAAATTGTGTGAGCGGTTGAAACCGGTTTTGATTCCGCGACCGGTTTTGATTCTGTCGGTTTGGATTCTGTAATTGCCGGAGTTTTCGGTGTTGATACGGGAGTTTCCGATGATGCCGATGATGTTGGTGATGGCGACGATGTCGGTGATGGCGATGTTGTCGGCGGCGGCGGGGTTTGAGGTTTTTGCGGAATCGGCGGGTGTTGCCAGACTTCGGCAAACCAACGCAACGCAACTTCAGAATCACGGAAAACTTGGCGGCGGGCAAAAAGTGTTGCCGCAAGAAAAAAAATCAACGCAATACTTGGCGGAATTGCCGTTTGCACAATAGTATTTTGCACGGGATTTTCAAATATGGGAATAAAACCGACCTCCACAAGAAATCCGGCAACCATTCCCGAAACCGCCAGTAAATACAACCCCAAAGACGGTGCATAACTCATTAAATCCAAAAAAATTCTTGTTCCCAGCACTCCGAAAACAAAACCGTAAAGTATTAACCACCAAATATTTCCGTCCCGATACAAGGAAGTTCCGCTTGCGGCAATAAGAATGTCGCGAACCGTTTCACGAACCGCAACCTGAACATCCAAACTAAGAAATATCAATAACACCATTGTCCAAAACCAAGTATGGATTCGCCCTTTGGGGTCTTTATATTTTAATCCGAGTTGAAAATTAATCAGGGAAACTGCCGCTGTTATCAGAAGTAAAACCGAAAATCCCCAATTCAACAGACTTCCGCGCGAGGAAACATCAAACGGCGGAATCGTTTTAATACCGAGTTGCTCCGTAAGTACCGGCATTTTAAAATAAACAAACTCCAGCAACGCAATCAATATACCGCCGCCAAGAAAAAATAACCAATAAATTCCAAGACCTTTCGGAATCAGATTTATTATATTGTGTTGTGATTCCATAACAGACAGAATCGAAAATACGCCCAATAATTCATCACTTCCCGATAAAAACTATCGGCAAACATCATCGTTTAGAACAGAACCGTATCAATCTTTCCAAATAGAAGGATGAAAACAAATATATGCTGTGATAATATATACTTTGAAAGGTATGAAATTACCATTTATTTTAATAGAGAGTTCTAAAAATTGTCCGTAAGTCCTTATTTTAACGGCAAAAAAACTAATTTTTTAGATGAGACCAATAGTAATTCGTAACCGTTCAAAGTATAATAAAATCAGTAATATTCCAATATATCAAACTTTTTATTTTCAGTATGAAACGTAACTTCGTATTAACACGTATTTGTTCAGAGAATCCAATTAAAACATAACATGACAAAAATAGATTTTAAAAACTTTTTACATAATTATTCATATATTCCTATAACTATTATAGGAGTAATAATAGCATTATTATCATTACATATGATAATCGAATCAAGAAGAAATGCATCTATAATTATACAACAAAAAAGATTGGCATGGATTATTTTAACTCACTTAGTAGAACCTTATGAGAAATATTATCAAAAGTCTCTCCACAATATCTCTGCTGATTCTATTACTGATACATGGTCTAATTTTTTTTTATTTGATTTTGAGAACAGTAAGAGTAATGCGATATATTTAGATCAAATCATTACAGAAACTAATAACAAGAAAACAACTTTTTGTCTTATTGCCAACCTAAAAAAAGATACGAAAGTTTTTATTATAGTTGATCAAAATAATCAATATATTATTATTGGAAATTATGAAGATTCTGGAGATTCGTTTTTTATATATTTAGATTCTAGTGACTATCATAAAATATACTTGTTACATGAAAAGTTAGATGTTGATTTATTTTCTAATAATTTCCATCAAATCTCCATGTGGGGACAATCTAAAAAGAAAAAAGG
>JAITQV010000015.1 GCA_031288765.1 Planctomycetaceae bacterium | reverse complement strand
CACACACACCCCAACAACCCCCCCCCCCCCCCACACCCCCCCCCCGGCCGCGGGGCGGCCGCCCCCCCCCCCACCACCCACCCGAAACCGCTAATTTACAAGGGTATGTGCATTGTCATATTGCCTTTTTGTTGCCGTTCTCCTCCCGATCAGACACATTTACCCAGCCTCCGCTCAGATTCACTTCTTTGAATACAAAGCCTTTGATTCGCTTTGAAAAAATTCTCTCAAAAACACAACCGTATCTTACCTCATTGTTTGCCTGTTTGTTGCGTTCTCGCGTAAACACAGACAATTACCGGTGTCAAATACGGAAAACTACTAATATTACGTTACTCTCGTTACAAAACAGAAAGCTTCTTTTCGGAAACGGAACTTTCTAATTTTTAACCAACTTTTACTAAACTCTTTCTCAGGAGATTTCACACAATGTTAAACAAATTTAAAATCGGAACAAAACTCACAGCCGGGTTTCTCATCGTTATCCTGCTTTTGACCATTGTCGGTCTCGTTGGTCTTCTTGCGCTGGTAAATACTCAGTCAGGTTTGGAGGATCTTCTGAACCAGATTGCCATTACGCAGCACGTTACCGACACAACCAACAACATTTACATCGGACAAGTCGCTTCAGCGAGCCATTCGGGAACCAAAGATCCCGCCTATTCCAAAGACGTCGCCGAAGCCCTAAAACACGCCAATGAAGCAGCGGAAAAAGCCCTTGAGCGTATTCTTGTTGCTGAAAACAAACAAATTCTGGCAAATACCATTAAGTATAGTCATGATTTTGCAAAGCTTGATCAAGATTACGCGGGTTTGCAGGTTGAGATCGAAGCAGTTCTGGAGGAGCGGGTTAAAGTCGCCGGTACCGCTGAAAATCTGATCAAACAACTCATTCAGGACGTTTTGGAGACTTACAAGAATTTCGAGAAAGAAGGCACGCCGCTTACTGTAAAACATGTTGAAAATTATGGAGCCAGTGTCGATCTGCTCGAAATAACGGCAACTATCAAAATTCTCAACAGGGATTTGACAATCGCCTTCAGGAATCCCAAACATACCGACGAACAAAACAAAGTGATTGAAGAAATCGGCGAGTTTTTCAAGCGATTTGATGAAAAAATCGCCGAACTTCGAGCTTCTTTGGTAACCCAAACAGCCAAAGATCAGGTGGATCAAATCAATAAAATGATGGATGCATGGGAAGTTACCAACCAAAAATTTGTTGACGCTATCCATAAACAAGCTCAAAACCAGCATGATCAGGACAGCACTTCCGTAAAAATTTACGACTCTGCCAAAGAGTTGATTACAAAGATTACGGACAGGGTTAATGAGGTCGCCAAAGAGACAAAAAGTGTTGTCAATCTTTCACGCACTGTTATTATTGGTGTTGTCATTGTCGCCATTCTTGCCGGAATTGTTATCAGTTTTGTTTTGAGCCGCAATATCACGATTGGTCTGACCGCCGTGATGAAAGCACTCAAAAAGGTTGTTCTGGAAGGCGATTTAAGTGCGGACATCAAACCGGAACTGACACACCGCTCGGATGAAGTCGGCGAAATGGCTGTAGTCGGGGAATCGGTTCTGAACGATTACAAAATTATCGACACAATGGCAAACACGTTAGCACAAGGCGATTGGCGTATTACTGTTAAGGAAAAGAGCACTTTGGATACAATGAACCAGAATTTGTCCAAAATGCTTGATCAGGTCAACCGCACATTGCGTGAAATTGACGAAGCCGTTAAACAGGTTGCGACGGGATCCGGCGAAGTTTCCTCCGCGTCCCAGACTTTGTCGAGCGGGGCTCAGGAATCCGCCGCCAGTCTTGAAGAAATCACGGCGTCAATGAGCGAAATCAGCAGCCAAACGAAAGCAAACGCCCAAAATGCCGGTGAAGCCCGTGATCTTGCCCAAAAAGCAACTCACGCCGCCGCCGACGGGCAAGACGCTATGAAAGATATGACCGCCGCAATGGATAGGATTACCAAAAATTCAAACGAGATTCAGCGCGTGGTTAAAGTCATTGATGATATTGCATTCCAGACAAATCTTCTGGCGTTGAACGCGGCAGTGGAAGCGGCTCGTGCGGGTGTACACGGTAAAGGTTTTGCGGTGGTTGCCGAAGAAGTCCGCAATCTGGCTGCCCGCAGTGCAAAAGCGGCAAAAGAAACCACCGACCTGATTCAAACCAGCGGTCAGGAAATCAACCGCGGCGGCGAAGTTGCCACGCACACTTCGGAAGTTCTCAATACCATTGTCGAACAGATTAAACAAACAACTTCTCTTGTTGCCAATATTGCTGTTGCCAGCAATGAACAGGCACAAGGTGTGGCGCAGGTAACGGTTGGTCTTCAGCAGATTGATGCCGTAACACAACAGAATACCGCCGCCGCCGAAGAATCCGCCAGCGCCGCCAACGAAATGAGCAGTATGGCGTCCAACTTGCAGCAACTTGTTGCCAAGTTCCAATTGCGAGCGTAGAAACAACAACTATAAACTCCCAAAACTTCGAAAAATGTAGAACTACAATCACCAAATGTAGTTCTACATTTACTCATTTACATTTACTTATTGTATTTTGTCCAAGCCGGCGGTATAATGGTTACACCTTTTCGATCAAATATTATTTTTAACCGCAAAGCGTGCGAAAAAAACTATCGGGATTTTACCGTTTGGGTAAAACAACACCGATAAACGATTCACTACTTTGTGCTTTTCATTATTTACTTCTCAATAAAAAGGGTTCACGATGAATGACACCACATGGCGGATAACATCGATCATTATGATCGTTACCTTTTCTATTAGTTTTATAACTGCGTCGGCACTTCTTTGCCTGACAACCAACTATTTCTATACATGGAGTTTGTTGTTATTTACGGTATTGGGGACGATTGGAAGTTATATTGCTTTTTACGAGATTAAGTTTATTTCACTGCGAACCAAAACCGCAATTATTCTTTTAATTCCCGTACTTCTTTCCGAATTGTATTCTGTTTATTTTCAGATTGTCGGTTCGTTGGGTCTTTCGTTTCTTATCATTCTTATTATTGCTTCATTTTCCCGTGATTTATATTTGTTGCTTATTATTGTATTTATTTCGGATATTTGTTTTCTTTACAACCTGTTTTTTACGACAATCGGCGGCGACTATCATATTACTCTTTACGTTTATAATATTGTTGTTTTCCAGATTGGATGGATTTTGCTTTATATTTTATCGCATTTGTCCAATGAGCATATCAAGGAAATCACTCACAAAACAAAGGAAGCGGAGTACGCCGCCCATGTGAAAAGCGAATTTCTCGCCAACGTCAGCCATGAAATTCGTACACCGATGAACGCCATATTCGGATTCACCACTTTTATCCAACGCCACAATCTGTCCAAAGAGTTACAAGAAAACGTTGCCGCTATTCGCACCGCCTCCAATACGCTTTTATCGCTCATTAACGATATTCTGGATTTTTCCAAAATCGAATCGGGCAAATATGAAATTGTTCCGGTAACTTATGAATTGGCGTCGTTGATTGAAGATACGATTACAATGATTTGTATCCGTATTGGGACAAGTCCGATTCATTTTTTTATTGATGTTGATCCGCAATTACCGCAACGTCTTATCGGCGACAATATCCGTATTCGGCAGATTCTGGCAAACCTGCTCTCCAACGCAACAAAATATACCAAACGCGGATTTGTGAAACTTCGTATGTGGGGAATTCCTTCCAACGAGCGGTTATTGTTTTATTTTTCGGTTCAGGACACCGGTTCGGGAATTAAAGAAGAGGATAAAAGCCGGCTTTTTGAAACATTCCGGCAATTCGATGCGTACAAAAACCGCGATATCGAAGGAACCGGAATTGGACTTGCATTGACGCGGCGGCTTATCGGATCGATGGACGGTTCCATCAGTGTCGAATCAACCTACGGCGAAGGTTCAACCTTTACCGTTATGATTTCACAGAAAATTCCCGACAATTTTGAACCGTTTATCAATATTAAAATTGATCCTGCTCTTCGTGTTGTTGTTTGTGATCCCAATCGTGAGGAGTTGAAAATATGGGAAAAGATTTTGCAATCGTTTAAGATCGATCATATTGTTGTTGCGAGTTTTTCCGAATTTGAATTTCTTTTAAATTCCGATTCGAACAGCCGTTATTTTCTTGATTCCCGTGTGTTCAAATTATCCGGTTCCAAAATTCAGTTGCAAAAAAACAATATCACCATTATTGCCGACCGAAACGAAACATTTAATTCCGCTTTACCGATTCGGGTTTTATATCGTCCCATTTATGTATTACCGATTGCCAGGTTATTGGCGGATATAAATCTTTCAACACAAACAGAGCGAATAGACGGCGTTTTTGAACAATTTACCGCTCCGAACGCCAGAATTTTAATTGTTGACGATAATGCAACCAATCTGGTTGTTTTGGCGGGTTTGCTCGAACCTTACCAATGTGAAGTTTTATCCGTCAGCAGCGGACGCGAAGCCGTGAATATTCTTGAAAACGAATATTTCGATCTTGTATTTTTGGATCAAATGATGCCCGGACTTGACGGACTTAGCACAATGAAATTGATTCGTGAATTAACAGGACGAAAATTACGTTGTCCTGAAAAAATGAACGAAAACAATTTTATTCAGGTCGATGAATCCTATTTCAAAAAAATTCCCATTATTGTTGCAACAGCGAACGCTATTGCGGGAATGAGAGAAGAATATCTCCATAGCGGTTTCAACGATTACATTGCCAAACCGATTCATCCTTCGCATCTAAACACAATTCTGAAACAATGGATTCCGGCGGAAAAACAACTGCTCGACGATACACCGGAACAACAAACCGCAACAAATAAACCTTCGTCCGTTAATATGGAAACATTATCAAATCTGAATTTACCGTTTCTAAATATTTCGAGCGGGTTGCGGTTTGTCAACAGTAATATTGCCAATTATTTTCATGTTCTTGAATCGTTCCGTTTGCGTGCTTCCGAAAATCTTAATTCCGTTCGTTTGTTTTTTCAGGAAGAACGTTGGAAAGACTTAACGATTGAGGTTCATTCCATCAAGAGTCTTGCCAAAATCGTCGGCGCCGAACAACTTTTCCGTCTTGCTGCGGAACTGGAAGTTGCCGGGAAACGCGAAGACGGTGAAGTGATTCGTCAAAATATCGAACAATATATCAAAACATTTCAATCCGTTTTGAATGATGTTGATATTGTGTTACAGATGTTTGCCAAACACGAATCATCCGACTCTTCCGCCGCACCCGACGAATTAAGTAAGGAGGAATTACTTCTTCGTTTGAAGAAAGCGCTTTCGGCATTGGAAGAATACGATACCACTCAAACCTCACAAATATTAAAAGGAATTTCGGCAAAATCATTCACACCGGAGTTTGCCAAACTGCTTGAAGAAATTCAAATCCATGTTACACAATTCGATTACAAACACGCCATTCAAGGAATAAAACAATTAATTGCAAATCAAAGTAATTATTCATAACAACAATAATACTAAAAACGAATCATTTCCTTTCATCAATAAACCGCCGGTTCACAATAAATTAAAAATATGCGTTATCTTTTTTTAGTTAAGACGAATTTGGTTCAAAACGTTCCTTTCAACGTTACGGTGGAAAAAATACGTTCGGTATGTAATCGGAAAAATTTGGATTACGAATTGGTTTACACTGTTTTTATGGGCGAAGAAGAAGAAGTCGTTCGGAAATTTCTTAATGAATTTCCCGAACGTCCGTTGCGTGTTATTGTTTGCGGCAATTTGGAAAGTTTACATTTTGCGGTCAACGGTCTTGTTGATAACAACAATGTTGAACTTGGTTTTCTGCCTTGTGACGGAAATTATGATTTCTTTAGTTCGTTTCCCAAAATACCCGTATCAAAAGTTACAAGTATTGAAGATTTGGTGGAGGGTCAAGCGGTTGATATTGATTTGGTGAAAATCAACAAACGGTATTGTATTACGGTTGCTTATTTCGGAATGGATACGAATCTTTCGTGGTTTGGTTTACAATTATTACGGTTTTGCCGCTGGTGTTCATATTTTCGTTTCAATCAACAATGGTTTCGGCGTTGGTTTAATTTTTTCCTGCTTCTGCTCGACACGCAACCCAAAACAATTCGGGTTTGCGTGAATGGTCATGCGGTATTGGAGAACATTTACACGGTTGTTGCGTTTGCGAATACGCGGAAATACGGAACGGGTTCGCTTTGTGCGCCGCTGGCAAAAATAGACGACGGTTTGGTTGATTTGTTGTTTGTCAGAAAAATGTCGTTACGTGCGTTTCTTAAAATGTCGGGTATTTATTGGAAAGGACTCATTGCGAACAATGAATTTGCACGTAATTTTGTCGAATACCGGCATTGTATGAACATCGAAGCCAGAACTGCGGAACCTGTTTTTGTTGCAATGGATACTGTTATTTATCTTTATGACCGTCAATTTCATATTCAAACAATTCCCGCCGCATTGCGGTTATTGTTACCGACAGGGAAGGAGTAGAAGGTCAAATGATCTATTTTTGTAGTATAATTTTTTCTTTTACGGCTGCTATTGTGGTTGTTGTGGTGAGCAGTATTTTAATGATGCTGTTGACGTGGACATTTTGGAAGAAGCGGATGCACCAAAATTCTCTCTTGGCGGCATGGGTTATTTTTTTATTGTTTATTGGTCTCGGATTATTTTATGTGCGTTATTCTTATATGAGAGTGGTCAATACACACGTAAAAATTTATCGGGATATTTCTCAGCATTGCGCCCGAGTATTGCAAACCAAAGTTCATGCCAATCAACTCGATGACTTGTTATGGTCGCAACAATATCTGGACAAATGTAAAAAAAATACGGATATTATCACTTCATTTTATCTTATAAAACAAACGGAAACTCCGTTACAATCATTTGCATTTTTTAATCTGAATACGACTGTTACCGATTCAACAATTACTGACTCGAAAACCGCCGAACCCAAAATTATCGAACCAAAAATTGCCGAACCAAAAGTTATCGAACCGGAGGCAAATCTTGCAATTTGGCGGAATATTCCGTTGAAATTGATTTTCGGACAAGATTATCTTCCCAAACCGGTTGCCGACGCTTTTGAACGGCACACAACGGTTGTTGGTATTGTGAAGCGGACGGATTATCAGGAAAGACGGTTGATTTTTACAACGCCGATATTCGGACGAAATGGAGTTATTCAATCGGTTTTGTGTCTTGAAATCAGGGAAGAGGATTGGTTGAAGGAATTTTTATTTGTGCGGATATTGCCGCATTTATTTTTCTTTTCGTTTTTATTTTTCTTTTTTACGATGCAGATTATTCTGTTTCGCCGGCGAACGATTGTGAAACATTTGAAGGAAAATCAGATTACTTCTTTTGAGCAGACGTTGGATCATTTGATTTCGGTGAAGATGTCGGCGGAGAAGAAATCAATTGACCGGAATTATCTGATTCGTCAGGTTGATTTGGAGTTTAAAAAACCGCTGATTCCTATTCTTGAGTCTTCTTTTCTGTTACGGCGGCAAATGCAGAACTCGCCGAATTCATTATTTGAATGGGGAACTCAACCGGAGAATTTGGCTTTATTGGAAAAGATGTATTGGGGATGTCGAAAGTTGAAATTGGTTTTGAATGATATACGGACATTTATTGATTTTGAATGGAATCAAATTGACACTCAGATTGAAGTTTTTTCACCGCAGCAAATTATCCATAATCTCCGTAACATTTGTCAGCAATATCTTCTGGAAAAATCGAACATTAAATTTCAGATTGACACGATTTCGGCGATTCCTGATTTGGTTCGCGGCGATCAACAAAAGATACAGCATGTTCTTGAGGAGTTGTTGGAAATGGTAATAGACCGGATGACGAACGGACATATTAAAATTACTTGTTACATGTCGGATTCTCAGTTATGTTGGATTATTCTGGACACCGGCGAAATGTTGACGGAAAATCAAACCCGTCAACTCAACGAATTTTACAGCGGCGAATGGACATATCGTGCAAAAACAGACGGTAAATTAATATTTAATTTTGATTTTGGTTCCAGTATTGCGGCGGCGTTTACGTATTTACTGAAAGGAAATATTTCATTCCAAAGTACCACAGGACACGGCAATAAATGTACCGCCGCATTTCCTGTCGAAATATAAAGAACTTTTTTTGCAACTTTTTTGCAACCGGTTGCCGCACAATTGTTGCGGAATGTTTATTGACCCGATTTTTTTATTTTATTTTGTTTTTTATTTTATTTTTAGTTTCAATTTTAATTTGCATTGGTTTGTTTTTGTTTTTATTTTTATTTACGCAATTAAATAATAAACACGTAAGTAATAAATACGATTTTGTAAGAACGTATAACCGTACAACCTTTGCAACTTACAGCGATTAACTGAAAAATGTCCTATTTACTACACGCTTTTTTTTCTACGGCATTTTTAGGGATCATTGTTTTGATTACGATTGTCGTAATGATTGTATTGACTTATGTTTACTGTGCCGAGTCGAAACATCGGAGGTGGTTTGTTTTTGCGTGGCTGATATTTTTGGTGTTACATTTTATTGGTTTGGCGTGTGTTTATACGAGTGTTCAGCAGGCGAAGAACCGGATGATTCGGACATTGAACATATTATCGGATCATTTTATTTTCAATTTTCCGGTCGATTACATTTCGATTCCGTATAATGTTTCGGCGGATGATCCGCTTTACAAAGAGGGTCTTGAATACATTTATGAATTGCAGGAGGAGATTGACTGGATTGCTGCGATTTATACGTTTCAGAAAAACAGGAACGGTGAATTTTTGTTGGTGCTTTCTCCTCAGGCGGATTTGAATCGCGATAATGAAATCAGCGGAGAAATAGAGTACGTTAATCCTCCGGGTTCTATTTTTATTCCCGATTCTCAGTCCGTAATCTCAAAAATTCAACAGGTATTCGAAGAAGGGACACAGGAAATTACCGAACCGTACAAAGACCGTTGGGGCGAATGGATTACCGTATTACGTCCGCTTTATAATTCCAACGGCGAAGTAGTTACGGTTTTTGGGATAGATTTTTGGGCGAGCGATTGGGAACACACCTTCTTTTTTGCACGGATGTGGCCTACTTTGTTTTACGAGTCGTTTCTGATTTATTTTTTCTTCCAGTTCAGTCTTTTGCTCAAACACCGGACACAAGAAAAAAATTTACGTTACTATTCGTTTGAACTTGAAAAATTACTCAAAGACACGGGACGTGTTCAACATCAATTAAATTCGCTGGATCAAAACAAACGTGAATTTCTTGAAAATGTTCACGACACTATTTCGGTACATATTCGGCAGCTTTCCGAATCCATGACCCAACTCCAAACGTTACGGATTCAACAAAAAAATAATCAATCACAAAATCAGCCGTTATCTCTGGAAGCAATACTGGACAATATTCATGAAACGAGTTCGACGCTGCTGGCGTTTTTGGACAATATTCATATTTATTCGACTATTGATTTAACTCATCTTCCTTCTCATTTGGAGTCGGTTGCGTTGAAGGAGTTTTTTCAAACCATTGACGAATCGATGAACGATTATTTAAAACAGAAACGTAATTTGGATTTACAGGTCAGTATTGACGAAGGGGTTCCTAATGTGGTGTTGATTCATTTTCAGTTTTTTATGAAGATTATTATGGAGTTATTGAATAATGCGGTTCGTTTTACGCAGGCGGGCAAAATCATATTGCGTGTTTCGGTCAAACATCCGGGTCAGTCGCAAATCACAACCACTTCGGACAAACAATTGAACGAGCATGATTCCTCTTCCGTAATACCCGGATATTTGTTTCTCAGCTCGTTTGAGGAAGAGCCGATTTCCGACCAACTGCCTTATTTGAAAATTACTATTTCCGATACGGGTTGCGGGATTGGGACAAAACATTTGGAAACATTATTTAAACCGTTTCACCGGCAGAATAACAATAATTCCCTTCCTCAATCGGCATTGACATTTGGTCTTTGCACTGTGAAACGTCTTACTCAGATTATTGGCGGGAGAATTTGGGTTGAAAGTTGTCTGCAGCAAGGAAGTTCTTTTTCGCTTTTGTTACCGTTTGTACTTCCGGCGTCGCAACAGGTTAACGATGAAACCTTTCCGCATAAAACACAAGAGGTTCCCGTACGTCCGCTTGATGGGTTACGAATTTTAGTGGTTAATGAAAGTGTTGCCAATCAGGTATTTATTACAACTGTTTTGATTGAAGCGGGCGTAACAACGGAATGTGTGGGCAACGGAGCGGAGGCAATAGAATGTATTTGGGAGGAGCAACAACATGGGCGTTATTTTGATTTGGTTTTGATGGATTCTTACATGCTTCAGATGAGCGGTTATCAAGTGATTTACGAATTACGCAATCAGGGATTTATGCGTCCGGTTATTTTATTGGGTTCGGCGTTTGACAGGCAGCCGCGATTACATCCGGCGTCAAACAGTGCTTTTGTCGGTAAACCGATTGATTGTCAACGGTTGATTCAGACGATTGTTACGTTGACCAAAAACAGAAAAAAAGTAACTTTTACTTATAAATAATAATTCCGTAACTAATCCGAATCCGGCGATGATTCGGTTACGTTGACAATAGACATTACAATAATCGTGTTAATACTTTAACTACAATCAACTACATTTAACCAGAAAATTTACTATGACGTTACAAGTTTTACCTACGACGGCAACAGTTGTTGTTGTTGACGATAATCCGGGAATATTGACTTTTGTCAATCAAACGCTTCAAGGTTGGTGCAAACCGGTTCTTTTTGTATCGGGAGAGGATGCGTTGGAATATCTTTATAATCATGTTCCTGATTTAATTATTTTGGATATTGAGATGCCGGGAATGAGCGGTTATGAGGTACTTGAAAAGATCAAGGCGGATAATCGTCTTTCTTCCGTACCGGTAATATTTTTTACGGCATTTACGGATGAGGAAAACGAGTTGGCGGCTTTATCGCACGGGGCGATAGATTATATCAGTAAACCGGTTGTTCCGAATATTTTGAAACACAGGATTCGGACGCAGTTGGAGTTGTATCAATACCGTTACCATTTGGAGCAGATGATTCAACTCAAGACGGAGCAGGTAATAAAGTTACAGCAAACAATTGTGCATACATTGACGGAGCTTGCGGAGAGTCGGGATTTGTACACGGGCAACCATATTAAGCGGACGTCGTTGTATGCGGGTGTGTTGGCGAAGAAACATGCGGAATTGCCGCATTTCAAAGAGCATTTGACGGAGGAAATTATTACGAAAATTATTTATGCCGCGCCGTTGCATGATGTCGGCAAGATGGCGATTCCGGATGCGATTCTTTCCAAGCCGGGCAAGTTGACGCCGGAAGAATTTGAGATTATGAAGACGCATGTTGTACTTGGGGCTGCAACAATTAAGAATGCAACCGAAGAGCTTGGATTTACGAGTTTTTTGGATATGGGTTTGGAACTTTGCCTGACGCACCATGAAAAGTGGAATGGAACGGGTTATCCGTACAAGATTGCCGGAGAGGAGATTGCGTTATCGGGGCGTATTATGGCGGTTGCGGATGTTTATGATGCGTTAACTTCAGTGAGACCGTACAAAGAACCGTTTACACACGAAAAATCTGTTCAGATAATTCAGGAGGGACGAGGAACGCATTTTGATCCTGAGCTTGTTGATTCATTTCTTCAGGTTCACCAAAACTTTGCGGAAATTTGTGAAACCCACAAAAGTAAAGTATAAAAAAGTATCTATTCAATATTTTGTTTTTTTAACGCGGAACACGTTGAAATTTCGCGGAATAACGCGGAAGTTAGAGTTCTGTGTTTTTTCGCGTACTTTTCAGCGTTTTCTTAAACTCCTGTGTTTAATGTTCTGAGAATCAAAATCTAAGTTGTTAATGACGATCATAAGGACAAATACACATTGAAAGATTAAATAACTGTATTTTCCAAAAAATTAACAAGGTCAATATACTTCCATCGCAACCGAATCACTCAAACCATTAAATAGTTGCGGTATTTTCCGAATATTCTGTCGGTTGTTGTTTTCGGTAAGGAGCGGCAACAGCGAAAAAAGATTGAACCGCAAATAAAGCAATCTGTTCAGGCTTAAAATTTTCCTGCCGCATGTCTTCAGGAATAATTTTCCGCAAAAGCCAGCCGCATTTTTTGTAAAAGAAAATTGTTCCAAATAAACCGAAAATACATTTCCAGCGAATATGTTCCGGAGTTTCCGAATCGAAATATTCGTCGAGATAACGATAAATCACGTTGTAATCCCGAATAATAAATTCGCGAAGCTGTTCCCCGCAACTCGGTGTCGGATCATGAAGTTCACGAAAGAGCAATTGCGCTTTCCAACCGGTTATTTCGGTTGCGAATATATCTTTGGTTCGCCGCACAATCAAATCATGAAACCGTTCTTCAAACGGACAAGCCCGATCCGGTTCCGCAACCTCATAATGAAGCGGCGTAAAACAAGAATATGTCGAATCAAAAACCTCTTTGTACAGACTTTCTTTGCTTCCGAAATAATAATTGATCGCGGCTTGGTTCACTTTCGCCGCCGCACAAATCTCCCGCACCGTCGTCGCCGCAAATCCTTTTTGAGCAAAAATCGGTCCCGCCGCCTCAATAATTCGTAATTGAATTGTATCGGTCATTGTTAGAACATTTACATATTCGACAAGAATGATAAATTAAAAAACACAATAATAAAACGATTAACAATTATTATCCGCCGAATTATCCGCACGGTTCGATACCGAAATCGCGTACCGTAAAAAGCGAACGAAGAATATAACCTTTTTCGGCAAAAGCTTCCGCCCCGCCTTCCAACCGGTCAATAATTGCGGTAACACCATCGACAATTCCTCCGGCAGCCTCAACACGTTCCGCCGCCTCCAACGAAGACCCGCCGGTTGTTACAACATCTTCGACAATAACCGCATGATCTCCGGCAACAATCGGACCTTCGACGAATTTACCGGTTCCATGCCCTTTGCTTTGCTTGCGTACCATGAACCCTTTAAGCGGAATGTTACGGAATGCGGCGACCGTAATAATTGCCGCAGTAATCGGGTCGGCTCCGATCACCATGCCGCCGACCGCTTGCGGCAACACGTTATCCGTTTGGAGCAAATCCAGAAAACCTTCGCCGATCAGTTTGGCTCCGACCGAATCAAGTGTTATCTGACGGCAGTCAAGATAATATGTTGCTTTTTTACCGGAAGCAAGCGTGAAATCACCAAACTTCAACGCCTTTTCCAAAATCATTGATTGAAGAAGTATTTTATCGTACATTGCAGTTAGTAGTTAATTGTGAACCGTTCATAGTTTATTTGTGAATAGTTAATAGTACAGCGTGCGGAGTTTTTACTGCAACAGCAATCATTCCGCCTGCGGACTATTAACTATTCATTATAAACGATGAACTAATTAATGATTTCCCGGATTTCACCGCTCCAAGGACCGGATTGCATCCGCGTGTTGACCCATGCGGCTTGCAGAATAATGTGTTTTCCAACCTCTTCCTCAGTGAACGCTAAGGTGTAATGAAGTTTCGTTGAGATAAGAGTTTTCCATTCGGGATCGTTCTCAAATTTATATCTCAACAAGAAACCGCCGAATTTTTCGTCGGTAACGAAATGGGTCGGATGGGCGTGTTGCAGTGTCGAAACGTAAATATCCACCTCATAATGGTGTAAAGTCAACGCCGACAACACCGGTGCTTCCGTAGGGGCAGGGTTGGGTTGGTGTGCGGCTTGGCGGCGCGGACGCAAACCCATTGATTCAATCGCCTCATCGGGAATATGCGGATTACCCTCAAGCATATTGACATACATGGAGAGGAACCGCTTCAATGCCGCAAATGTTGCGTTTTTTTCTTTCACTGTGGCACGGTTTTGCAATTCTTTATCGGAATTGTTTGTGTAAGCAATTTCTGCGTGGCTGAGCAGGTCGCCGAATTGGCTCAAGTAGGCTTGATCCAGCACCCAACCGGTCACATGTTCCTCACAATTCCTGTGAATCGTCTTCGCCCACGCAAGAAATTC
>JAITQV010000732.1 GCA_031288765.1 Planctomycetaceae bacterium | reverse complement strand
GCAACCGATTTGGGGGTTGGATTGCAGCCCGGATATTGTACGGGGGAAAATTATCTGCATGGACCGCTTGCCCTATTTGTTAATGAAATCGTGTTCGAGAAATTGAAATTTCATCCTATCGAATCCCAAGTCTGTATTTATGTTTCAAAGTTATATTTAAAACAATATTTTGATAATTTGAAACCGTTGAAAAAATTCAAATTTCCTCGCGGTGAAATTAAATACGATCAAGGAACAAAATATTTTCGCAACAATGCCCGTGCTCTTGCCGCGATTGCTAAGAAGATTGCCGGTGAAAAAAATGATAATGTTGTTGCGATTCTTTTTCGTGATTCTGATTCAAAAAATTCGTCCGAAACTGAAGAGTGGGAGAAAAAAAGAGACTCAATGTTAAATGGATTTCTTGACGAAAATTTTCGTCATGGAGTTCCGATGCTTCCGAAACCGGTTTCGGAAGCGTGGATTTTGTGTGCGGTTTATCGCGGCGAAAATCCGAACAGGAATTGTAATGATCTTGAAGAGCAAAAACATGGAGACCGAACCGATCACGCATTGAAACATGAACTTCGGGAAAAACTAGGCTCAAGACCAACCCGTGAATCTTTAAACGAAAAAATCCAATCCGGCGAAATAAATCTTAACAATATTAACCTCCCAAGTTTTAACCGATTCAAAGAACGATTAACAAGGGTAATTTCGGATTGATAATTAGGGACTGATCATTTTAATTTTCAATCCCCGAAGTAATTATCGTAAACACTCTGTTTTATAGTATCCGTAATAATAAAATATCAGCGAAAATTCCATTGTAATTCCATTGTAATTCCACAGTAATATTACTGTAATATTACGGATTTATTTTTCTATATTTTCCATACGGGTAATAGTCATTGTGGTTTTTCCTTCGCCGGTTAAATTTTGTTGTATAGTTTGGTTATTGACGGTTACTTCGATTTCAACATTCATTTTTATTTGGGTAATGTTGGAAACCACAAGACCGGTTTTGATTTCCATTTGTATATTATTTTCGCTGTCGATATCCGTACTTTTAAGCGTCATTTTAGCTGCCGCCATATCCGTTTCCTGCGGCGAGTCCGATTTAATACGGGATTGCGACACGATTACCGCCAATTCCTTTCCGTCAACGGATTGAATTTCTTTAAGTGTATTTGTTTGAGTTGTTTTCACTTTACCGATGAGCGGAATTTCCGAAACGCCTTCCGATTTCCACTGTTCCCCAACTGCAACCGGTTGTTGGGGCATTGTTTCACGTAAAATATCGAACGTTTTAGTCAACGCCTTATCTGAAAATTGTTTTTTCAGCATGTCGGACACTTGTTTCGGAAAAGTTTGGGCGTGTTTTTCCCAAAATTCTTCCAGACCTTCAGTTTTTATTATTTTACCGTTCTGATCGAATGTTGTTGTAACTTTCAGCCCAACCATAAAACCCAACAGTTTCAACGGAGAATTTTTGGACTTTTCGTCGGCGCTGTCAAAAGTGATTTCCCGTCCGTTTATTATTTGTTTCAGTGCGATCCGTTTGATTTCGGTATCGACACGTTGCGAACCGTCCGGCTCAATCGGTCCCGCAACAATCTCCTGATATTGGGTTTGAACTTGCCGATTGGGGATGATTTGTTCACCGGTTTTGATTTTCATATCCATATCCGTTTCGGTCTTTATTTCATAAGTTCCTTCGGGATAACGGTTTTTGAGTGTGTATTTTTCTTGTGCCGCCGCATTGAACGCCGTAAAAGAAAAAAGAAAAAACATGGTTGTTGTTAAGATGATTTTGTTCATGGGACATCTCCTGTAAAAGTTTTGTGAAAGGTTCAACATCGAAAATTCATTGGGAAAATCCGATTAATTTTCATTATCATACTACAAACGGATAAAATTACTACCCGTCATTGACTTTTCTTTTTTTTTTTATACAATGGGCGGGTTGTTTGTTTTACCTGTTAACGGATTAACTTTTTCGGTTTCTCCTCCGGCACCAATTATTAATTATAGATCTATGCAAATATTTGAAGGAAGAATTTGTCCGCCTCCCGAAGGTTATATTACAATTGCGGTTGCGAAGTTTAATAAAACGATTACGCAACGTTTACTTGACGGGGCGTTAGCGAAGTTACGGCAACACGGGGTTCATGAAAAGGACATTCGGATTGTTTGGGTTCCGGGGACTTATGAGTTGCCGTTTACGGCTTCGTATTTTGCGAGGGATTCTCAATGTCTGGCGGTGATTTGTCTTGGTGCGGTGATTAAGGGGGAAACAACGCATGATCAACATATTAATCGTTCGGTGAGTAGGGCGATTGGGGAAGTTGCGTTGCGTTTTGAGACGCCGGTGATTTTTGGTGTTTTGACTTGTGATACTGTCGAGCAGGCGAACGCCCGAAGCGGAATGATCGAATCGGTTAAAGATAAAGTGCTTAATCCGGCTCCGGGAAATAAAGGAGCCGAAGCCGCCGAAACCGCTCTTGAGATGATTGATTTGCTTACGGAATTGCCGGAGATTGCGCGGGAGAATCCGTTTTCTGAGGTTTTTTCAAAAATACTGAGTGAGGAGGATGAGGAGGATGAGGAGGACAACGACGATATTGAGGACGACTTTTATTTTCACAAATTTAAAATACCGGCGAAAAAGAAAAAAAAGAATTGAACGATTGGTGTGGAACGAATTAAGGGTCAGGTGCAAGCGAAAATGTTCCGCTCTATGAATTTCGTTTGTACAAAGTTTCTGAAAGCCCTTGTACTTGACCATTAATTATTTTCGGAAAGTACAGTTACAATTATGAACTATTTTAATCTGTTTGAGAAAAACCCTAATGACATAATCTTTACAGTATTTCCAAAATTACGAACAGTTGCGCAGAGTGATATTTTGACCGAGAATAGTGAAATCATAGATTTGAATTTTCTAAGGTCAATAGGAGTACCAATGGAACAAAATTGGGTTATGAAGGATTGGTTAATTGACTTTAATTGTACTTTTTTACCGTTAAGGATGTCCTTTGAAATTCTGTATGAAAACAATTTTGATCTTTCTTCAAATAATTTCGACAGATCAATTTTGAAGAAATTGCAACACTGTATTTGTCTTGATTTTTATTATGATGATATTAAAAAAGAAAGTTGTTCATTATTATGTTTAGATAAGAATGATAATGGAGCGATTGTTAGTGTGTATCTATCATCTAAGGATATTTCTGATCGTTTGTATATGAAGCAAGAATTTTTATTTATCAATAGTTCACTCGAACAATTTATCCAAACACTGCACTTTATACTATCCATCATGATCGTCCTATTCAAAAGAATGATGATACAGACACGGTTTTTGTGGAATATGTACGTAAAATTGATAGCAGGGCATTAATACCGGCATCCGATGATGCGTTTTGGATTCGTGTTATTGACGGATTTCTTTTTTTAGAGTAGATACCATATTCGAGGCAATTGTTCGCTGAACAATTACCTCGGCAATAGCCGACTAATTTCTGTTTCCACACGGCAATCGGAATCTTAACCCCGCAAGGGGTATGATGTGCATAACCGGCGGTGAAGCGCAGCGCAACCTACGGATCGGAACCCTCCAACCCGATACCAAAATAAGAGGTAGGCGGCGTTTCGCCGAAACGCCGCAATGTAGGGGCGAAAGATTTTTCGTCTCTACCACATATACGAAGGTCAGCTGACGCCAACGCAACCGTTGTGGCAAGCGGTTGCCTACCTTGTGAATTAGGGTTTCCGATCCGTA
>JAITQV010000719.1 GCA_031288765.1 Planctomycetaceae bacterium | reverse complement strand
CAACGTCATAATAATCAGCAACGGTAACAGAATCAAAAAACTGTAAACCATATATCCCAGAAAACTAGGCATTTTAACACCGGATTGTTCCGCAATTGCTTTGACCATGAAGTTAGGACCGTTGCCGATGTAAGTCATCGACCCCATAAACACCGCTCCCAACGCCACCGCAACCAAAAGATGATAGTCAATAAAACCATTGTTCCCAACCGGAACCAATTGACCATTGTCGTATTTTTCCTTCCACTCCGGATCATTCCGTAACTCCTCCTCCGTGTTCGGCGATAACGATTTTGCCGTTTCAAAAAAAACAACATACGTCGGAGCATTGTCAAGCACCGAACTCAATGTACCGGTTGCCCAGAAAAATAATTTTGTTTTTTCAATTCCGGTTTGTTGTTCCGCGCGGGCAACGATATTTTTCCCTTCGTAATTCAAAATTTGGAGCGGAGCCTGCATACAAATAAAAATACCAAAAAACAACGCCGCCACTTCGCCGATTGCCAGAAAGTTAAACGTGTTTTTATAACGTATTTCACGGCTACCCAAAAACAACGACAACGCGGCAAGACCCAACTGAACCGCTTCCCGCAAATAACTCCACGGATGCCAATCCGTTCCCGGAATTGCCTTGCCGGGATCGAGAAACATGACCGCACAAACCACCCCAACCAACAACGGAATATTCAATAAACATCCGGTAATTTTAAGTGCGGTTTGCTCTTGTAAATCCGCTTTTTTATTTTCAGCCGGTTCTTTGGGATAGTACCAAACGGTATCCCAGAGGAAATAGAACCCAATCAGAATTAAATTCACAAACATCCAAGCGGGCCAAAGGGCAAATATTGTCCACGAAAACTCAATACCCCGCAAATAACCAAGAAACAACGGCGGATCTCCAAGCGGTGTCAAACAACCGCCGCAATTACAAACACAAAAAATAAACACAATAATTGTGTGAACTTTGTATTTCCGTTGTTTGTTGGTTTCCAGCAAAAGGCGGATTAAGAGCATTGCCGCTCCGGTTGTTCCGACAACACTTGCCAGAATTGTTCCGATAAAAAGAATCGACGAATTAACAAACGGGCTTGCCTTCAAATCACCTTCAATTCGAATCCCGCCGGTAATCGTAAAAAGCGAAAAAAGAAGAACAATAAACGGAATAAATTCATTCAGAATCGCGTTGATAAAAACCGCTTTGGCTATTTCAAAACCGCCTTGAGAAGGATCAATCACCGCGTGCCCGGGCCAATGTAACTCAACCGGAAAATTACAAGCGAAAAAATAATAAAGCAGCGTAATCAAACCAAGAGCAAAAGCAATAAGAAATTTATTTGTGTTGCTTTCCCAAAATCTTGCCGCAACCGGATGCAACGGCAAAAACGCAATACTAAGCAATAACACCGCAAACGGTAAAACCATAATATACGGCGGATGATGCCGTATTTCGGTTTTTTCGGTTGTTCCGATTTTTTGGGTGTTCTCTGTTTTTTCGGTTGATTGGGCAACATCAGGTTGGTGATGGTCTGTTGCATGTTGTTCTGTTGTGTGGTGCGGGGAGTTTGCCATTTTCGTCCAGTGTTGCGGCAAACCCTGCCACACAAGACAAGCATACAAACCAAGAATCAGAACAATAGCCGCCGCAACAGGAATAAGCCGTTTTGTCGATTTTGCTTCCTGTTCCTGCTCATGTTCGTTGTGTTCTTGTTGAGGTTGAAGGTTGTTGTGATTGTTTTGAGAAGAGTTGTGTTTTGACATAATTGATTAGGTTTGGCGGTTCATTTTTCAGAACCAAACGGGCAAATTGAAATTCAGACACATACCGCAACCGCACATATCGGTTACCGTATAAACCACTTACAGCATATCAGATTACAGGGAATTGGCAAGCCCGATTCCGTTTTCTCCCGACCAAAACACCATTTTGGGAATCCCGCGAACATTCACAAGACGCTTCGGCAATAATACGCAAGTTTTCCATTTTATCTTTTTTATTTATTTCACTCAATCTATTTATTGGAGATGACGAAGATATAATACATAGTGTTTTTTTAGAATTATATTTTAAAATGTCACTTTTCAATGACAGGGGTATTACGGGATTGCGTAATAAACATGTCATCGGAAAATACTATTTTAATTGACATTGGAACGAGAATAGATTTTAAGGAGGAAAAGATGTTGGTTCTTTCGAGGTATAGGGACGAAAGTATCTATATTGGGGACGATGTTGTGGTGACCATAGTGGATATTCGCGGGGATCGTGTTCGGATTGGGATTCAGGCGCCTCCGGATATTGCTGTTCACCGGCAGGAGATTTACGACGTGATCGCGCGGGAAAAACATGGAGTTCATAACCTCGAGCAAACTCCGATACCGACGCCGGAACTTCCCAAAACACAAAAATTTACCGCTCCTTTGGAAAAAAAACTCGAAGCGCGTAAAAATAAGGGTTTACCGGTTGATATTGATTCTTCAACTGTCAGTTTTGGGAGCGGGATTGCGGATATTATATCTCAGTGAAATACGGGAATTGTGGTGAGTGGGAAGCGGATAGTAACTTGAAAAGTTGCTGTCCGCTTTTTTTATTGATTATTTTTTATCATTTCCCTGTTATTTTTTTCGCAATATTTCGGCGGAAATCCCGTAAAAAGTTCAAAGTTTATAATTTTACGGTTGCCTGCCGGTTTAATTGTTTGTGGTTTTTGGGGTTGTTTTTGCGGGTTTGCCGAAAAAATGTTATCCCCGCTTGTCATTTTTGGTCGATGTGTTAATATAGTGAATGCTCTCATCGTATTTGTGATTCGGATTTACAATCCGGGGGGTCGATACATTGCCCGATGGGTACCTGATTCATAATGAATTTGGCAACGTGTATAGTCGTACTACTTGTAGTACGAATCACACAAGTCAATTTCCAGGTTCCCCCTTAAATTTCGGGCCTCCAAATTCTGTTGACAAATACTGTGGGAGCATTTTTTTATTTCTACTCTGTTTTGTCTTTAATCTAACCGTTCCCGCCAATAATTAAAAAAGTTGAGATTCCTATCAATAAAAACAAAAAATAAAATAATATTTCAGCGGAATTTTTTCTTAAAGGTTTCTAATCAAGAGGTAGGCGCAACCATTCGCCAAAAATTCATAAGATAGGCAACCGCTCGCCGTAGCGGTTGCGTCGGCGGCAACCGACTGGGAAATTTGTCGGTGGACGGTTGTGGTCGGAAATCCGCAGGCGACACTATTAACTATTCACTATAAACTATTAACTAATCCGATTCCTTATCGGCGAACACGAAAAAACCTTCAAAAGAAAAAGTGTCGTTGTTATTGATTTGTCGGCATTGATTCTTTTATTGCTTTGCCGACATCAAATGTTTTTTGAACATTTTTTTCTTTGCCGCTGATTTCAATTTCGAGCGGTGTTGTTTCTGCGGAAGAAAATTTCGGTTCGACGGTGCGGTAAGTTTTATAACTTACAGGTTCGTCTTTACCAGTTGATTCGTTTAGTTTATACGTGAAGTCATCATCCACATTTTTTGTAATTACAACTTTGTATTTTCCGGTCGGTACGCCGGAGAATCCGTAAGTCTTCATGGTTACTAAACCGTTGACATCGGTAAATGCCGCAGCCCGATACTTTACTCCGGCAGGATCAACAGGTTCAAAAGTTACCGCCGCTTGTTCAAGCGGTTTACCGTCTTGAGTAACCGTAATGGTACAAGAATACAGCGTCGGCAAATCCGCAGGACGCGAATTAGTCCCGCAACCGGTAATTATTATAGTGAAAATAAATAATATAATGTTAATTATATTTCTCATAAATTTAATGTGTTAAAAACTGTGTAAGTATTCACTTGATCGATTTTTGCTATGATAAATAATTACAAAAATCAATCAAGTGAAATGTTACGTTGATCGATAAATTGTTAATAATTTTTTAATTTATGCCGACAGATTCTCCGCCGTTGGGAGTTCCCATTGCGCCCCAAACACCGAAAGGTGATTGCCCATTCAAATAGTTTCCCTGTCGATGTTTTGGCAAGCCGTTGGTATCAACTGAATCCGTTACAAAAGCAACAGAACCATCTGCTCGACCACAATTCACACCGCCCGAATGATAACTATTCGGCGGATAAAGCCCGGATGTATGTTCACCCGTATTTAGGACACATGTCGGACTATTCGGCGGCAAAATCAAATTGAAACCGGTATATAAATGAGTCCCGTCCGTATAACGGCTACATCGTTTTTCTGTTGTATAAACTGTTCCGGTAAATGTATTACCATTTTGTATGTTCTTACAAAGAGTAGGTTCCCACCACCAACCACCTGAATCCAGAGCACTGAGTAAAGCCACTCCACCTCTGATAAAGTTAGAGTCGGATGTTTCAGGAGTAACCGATTCACTTATAACAATGGTATTACTTGTACCGTCTGTAATATATTCCATTGATCTCGTTACATTATAATAAAATAAACCGCGAGACGAAATATCGCCTATTGTTTTATCCGTTTGATTACTTTCTAAAGAATGTGCTCCGTCACCATGACTTATGACGATGTTACCGTATGTTAGCACTCTGCCATCGCTGTTGGTGGTTTTTATTTGATGTGTATCGGAAGGGCAAAGGATAACTGACAACCATTCTCCAAGAATAGCATAGCCGGGTTGCCAAGGGCTGGGTACTGCCTGCAATGTTTCAAAACGAGCATTCTCTTCCATAAAAGGAAGGATTGCACAAGTCGCAGAAAATCTGTCACGAGCCTGACTGTCATGAAT
>JAITQV010000410.1 GCA_031288765.1 Planctomycetaceae bacterium | reverse complement strand
CATTTTCTACCAAGCGTTATACTCCTAGCGGAATATAACGCTTCGGCAAGTTTTTGATTGAAGGGGTTAGATTTCTTTCCGAAACGCCGCAATAGAAAACCGGCAGGAAAGATATAAATCAACAATCACCAACCAAGGATGCCGCATTAAAACAACCACACAACAACCAAACCGGCGGCGTTTTAAGTTGTCCAAGATGTTCGTCCGCCAGAGATTGGCACACCGCCGTAACCGTACACATCCGCTGGAAAGCTCCTCATACCTGGCAAGCAATCTCTCACGAACAAATTGATCCGTCTTGTAAAGAAGTGAAGGATCAGCCGGATTTTTTTCCAACTCGGTAAGACAACTCTCTATTTCACCGGCAACCGTTTCCAAATCACGGGCTTTGCGTTTTTCATACGGATTCATTGTCGATGCCAATGTTCCGCTAATACTTCGGAGCCGGTTGGCGGTTACGGAAAGCGTGTTGCGGATTTCCTGCACCGCATCGTCATACCGACCACTCCAATTACATTCCGCAACCCGTTGCTGCAACGTGTTCCAGCGTAATTTCAACTGCGCAAGCGGAGACCAATGCCGAAGCCGCATAAAACGCCGCGTCAAAACAACATCAGGCAACTCCATGACTTCCAGCATGACTTCCGGCATGACTTCCTGATTGGCAATCACTTCCGTTTCCGGTTCCTTGCCCGGCACGTAATTTCGCGTTAAAAACCAAATTTCCTGAAACTCAAAAAATAATTTGATATAAGAACCGCTGTCAAGCACAAAATCTTTAAGCCAACGCCAACCAAATCGGAAAATGTTTTCCGTCGGCATACCGGGGCGACGGTCTAACCGGTCTTTTCGACGGAAAAAACCGGTCATCATTGGGTGCGTTCCCGAAAGCACGCCGGAATAACGGTACCAAATCAAATTCCAAAACATTAACCAATAATGCTCCTTCGGCAAACGGCGTAAAATATTGGTGCAGTGTTCTTTTGTGTAAAATTCACTGTACGCAAGCTGAGTGGCGGCTTTCCATTCGCCGAATTTCATTTTGGGATGAGGAAATGTTTCGTGGAACGAATCGTATTTATTCAAATCGGCGTCAATCGGGTCGCCGCGCCGAACCATTTCAAGATGATCCACCGAACCGGGCAACGGCGTCAACATGAAAAACGATGCCAAATCAACACCAACATGATCACGAAGGAAAACAACATCACGCCGAACGGATTCCAACGTATCGTTCGGAAAACCAATAATGTAGCCGACATGAACAATAATACCGGTTTCCTGCCAACACCGAACCATACCACGATATTGATCGACATGATTTTGAGTTTTTCCGGCGGCGGCGATATTTTCGGGATTAACACTTTCCATTCCGATGAAAACCATTCGGCAGCCTGCACGTTTGGCTTTATCTACAAAATTGGGAATTTTGCTGGCTTGGGTGTCAATTTGCATCATAAAGCTGACGTTTTTCCCTTCGTCCGCCATTTGAGCAAGACCGTCGAAAATAACTTCCCAATGAGCGCTTCGGGCGAAATTATCGTCGGTGAAAAAGAAATTTTTGACGCCTTTTTCATAATTATTACGGACGGTTGCGAGAACGGCTTCGGAAGACCGGCAACGCATTTTACGTCCCTGAATATTGATAACGGTGCAAAAAGTGCAGCCGTAAGGACAACCGCGTGAGGAATCAATAGTTGCCCATTTTGCCCCGAAGTGGTCGATATAATTGGGGTCAGCCTGAGGCGGCGGAGATTGGGACAAATCCGGCGCTTTGGGGAACCGGTAAATCGGTTGCAGTGTTCCCTGAATAGCGTCATGAAAAACATTTTCCATAACACCCGGAGTTTCCGCTTCACCGGCAATGAGACTGACACCGTGATCGATAAGGTGTTGTAATTCCGGCGAGGGTTTTTCAAACAAAGCAAGAACGCCGGTAACATGAAAACCGCCGATCATCACATCAATACCCAAGTTCCGAAACCGAAGAGCAAGATCAGACGCACGGGGAAATTGATTCGACTGAACTCCGACAATTCCGACAACAACACGGGTTTGGGGATTGCGGTTTCGGGCGGCAAGTTTTTCAAAGGGAATTCGCTGGATGTTATCGTCGTAGGACTCCAGAGAGACTTTAACATCAGGGAACGGTTGTGATGAGATGATTGCGTTCGTCAGACTTTTAAGAACGGCAAGGGAATTGGAAGGCACAACGCCCTTAATCCAACGTTGAACATATCCGTCATCATCGTACCGGGAAGGAACAATATACACAATTGACAGTTTCTTAATCATTTGTACATCCTGAAAACGAGGAAACTTTCAACAAACAACAAACAGCAAGCAATTTCGGCAATATTATACGCAAGCAATCAAATTTAGCAAGACGGATTTTCGATAATATTTCAGCGGAATTTTACCTATCCGCTCTCCGCTTATTACTTTTATTCCTGTCGGGAAATATTTTGTAAAATTGCTCTTGACGCCGTTCCTAAAATTTCTACAATCCGCTGTCTTTGGTTTATTAATGTCAAAATTCAATCAAAATTCAAAAAAAAGAGATATTTTTTTATTTTATTGTTCAAGTTGACAGAATAATCCGATATTATCGTTAGTAAGGATAAATAGCCCGCAATAGTTGTTGATTGCCGGCGTTTATCTTAACCCATTCCCCTGCGGCAACGTGCCGATATTCTGAATACAAAAGGAAATTGATATGCACATTCAAAAAAAATCAATCGTCGGAACACTCATGTGTTTTTTGCTCATTTTTGGGGTAATTGGTTGCCGGCTTAACGGGAACTGGTACAATCCCAAATCCTACACATGGTACAATCCGTTTAAATCGAATGAAGCTCCCGCCTTCGATGCCGAAGGTACGGCTCATGCAACACCAAAACCAAGTTTAGGTGTACCGCCCAATGTTACCCCGCCAACGGGCGGTTATACTTCTAAAGAAGATGAAGCACGGTTTTTTGCCGGAAAATCAAAAGAAAATATTCCGCAATACGGAGCCTCACTTCCGGCAGACGGCAATCGTGTTGCCTCCGCCAACACTCCGTTGACATCAACAACTCACAGCTATGCTCCGGCAAATAACGCCTACGGCAATTATGGCAGCACTTATGGAGTTACGAACAACGGTTTGGCAGCGGAATCTCAGGCAACTCCAACCAGATATCAGCAAACAAATTACCATTACGAACAACCAACAACAAATATCCCTGCCAATCAGCCGGGAGTTTATCCGGGTTATGGCGTTCAGGAAAACGGAGCGGTACCGCCTCACGTTTACCAGCCGTCCTACACAACACCACCAACAACATCTTTCGCCGCTCCCAATCCGCAAACCACTAACTATACACCCTTCGCAACACCGGAAAATACAACAATTTATAACACACAACAACCAACACTTCCGGCTTACAACACTCCGCAACCGGCTTACAATTCAACGCAACCGGTTTATAACACAACACAACCTGTTCCGCCTCCCAATAATAATTACGGTGTTCCGACCGCAACTCCTAATAATATTGATCCTGCTGCCGGTTTTACTGCCAATCCTTCCAATTATCAGCCGACAACTCCGCCCACAGGATTTTGATAATTTCCCCCGACACAGGGAATGGAATGTGTAAACCGACTTCGAACTCGAATAAACCGCAAAACGGTTATAGTTAAAGAGTTGGTAATGAATAGAAATGTGAAAACGTAAACGATTCACATTTTCTATTGATTATCAACTCTTTTTTTATCGCGAATATACTCAAAATTGCCACAAAATGGTCGTTAATTGTATCTATTTAGTTTTTTGTTGAGTAATTGCGCAAGACAAACCTTATTTTTGACCTGATTTTTTCCTAAGCCTGTAGGGCGAGATGTGCATAACTGACGGTGAAGCGCAGCGCAACCGCCGGATCGGATGTCCCAACCCGATACAAAATCAAAAGGTAGGCGACCTTTCGCCGAAGGGTTTTCACCCACAGTTGCGTGCCGATAGGCAATCAAAACATCCAACATGAGATAAATTCATTGTCGGCTAACGCCGACGCAACCCTTCGGCGAAGGGTTGCCTTAAAGTCCCGCAAGGGGTTTGATGTGCATAACCGGCGGTGAAGCAAAGCGCAACCGCCGGAAGACCGCCTCCCAATATCCAAAGTCCCGCAGGGTAGGGTGTTCAAAATTTTGGGGTTCTTTTATTTTTAGTGAAAAAGTATAGAATAGTCATTATCGATAACCAATTTGTTATCAATTATTTATGAAAATACAGAATTTTTTACTAAGCTAAAAGGAGAATTTATGAAATTGAAAACCCAAAGCGAACAGCGGCTGGAGAAAAAAATTGCGACTTGCGAACAGCAATTGATCGCAAACAAAGAAAAAGCCCAGCAGAAGCTTGACAAAGCAACGCACGAGCTTCAGGCAACTAAGTCCCGTTTGAAACTTGTGGAAGGTCAAAACCGGCAGTTAAGCCAACAGTTAGAGCACGAACAAAAAAACTACAAAACTCAAAT
>JAITQV010000699.1 GCA_031288765.1 Planctomycetaceae bacterium | reverse complement strand
TTGAAAAATGCCTCTAGATAAAATACGCTTTCAAATAAATAATTTCAAAAAATATAAAACACCACAGCAGCATTAGGGCATGAATCCATGGCAAAGGGGCATGAATCCATGGTAAAGGGGCATGAATCCGCGGTAGACGGAAGCAAAATCAGTTAACAGTGAATAGTTAATAGTTAATAGTGTCGCAAGCGAAATTCCTACCGTAACAGCAATGATTCCGCTTGCGAACTATTAGCTATTCACTATAAACTATTCACTAAAATGCCGCCTACCTTTTGTGTGTTACCGTGAATAGTTATAATCTTACTCATTGAACTCTTAAATTTGCACACCCTTCGAAAAAATAGTTGCCAATCTTTTTGTATCTATAAATTTATCCATTATGAGCAGCAAAAATAAAACAGATAATAAAATCCGCCCGTTTCGTCTAATCGGCAGTTTTTTAGCGGTTTTGCACGCGTCGGCAGCCGTTTTCGCCGTGATTGTCAACCACAGTTTCCGAATCAGTTACGTCTTCATCGACCGCGAAGTGTTTCAAGGTTTTTCGGAAATCCTCTTTTATGTTATGGCAGCGAACGCTGTTTATAACATTGGTGTTGCGGCGGCTGTACTTGCCGAAAAGCATATACCTGTTATTGTCATTCTTGTTTCGTGTATTTCTTTTATTTTAACGTTTTTATTTTGTGTGTTGAATTATATTATCTCGGCGGAAGCATACATTGAAACCGCTTGCATCATTACCGGTAACTCATTGCCGTTTATTGCAGCCTTGTTTGGTGTACCGTTCTTATTGCTCTACTTTCCGAACCTTAATATTCCGACAAAAACACGTAATATTATTGCGGTGGTTTTGACGGCGGTTTTCGCGGGTACAATGTGTACGGCGGTGATGATGAAAATTCCGCCGATTACTTTTCAATTCGAGGTACAGCCTGTTGTTTTCGACATCGGAACAGACAAATATTCCGTTGTTTTCGCAACAAACGCCGATGCACAGGCTTATGTTACATACACTTATAACGGCGGGTTGAAGACGGTCTATGCCAACGAAGCGGGTTACAAATCCATCGGCAAAATACACGCGGTGAAAATTCCGCGTGCCGAGTTGGACGGCAATCAATATACCGCTCATGCGACACGCGTTCTCGAACGCCTTTCTTACGGCGGCAAGTTGGGCAAAACCATCAATACCAACACTTACACGTTAAAAAATACGACAAATGTTGCCGAACCCAAAATCCTTGCGGCGTCCGATTGGCATCATAGACTTTCACTGTTGGATTTGGCGGCGGGTTATTTCCGGCAAAACGCCGACCTTGTGATTTTTAACGGCGATTATGCGGATTTCTATGTCAACGAACAGCAAATAATCAAGTATTTTTTAAGAGGAGCATTTTTGTTGACGGGCGGCGAAATTCCGGGAATTTTTGTGCGCGGCAATCATGAGGTACGCTGCAACGAAAAGATCGAAGATTTGGGACGTAAACTGGGACTGACGAATATGTATTATCAGACACGGCGCGGCAACAACCTTTTCACGATATTCGACACTGCCGAGAGCGAAGACTCCGACCAATGGGAACATGCCGGATTCTATGACATGATACCTTATTTTGCCGAACAAGTCGCATGGTTTGAGAGTTTGCCTGTGCCGGATAATTCCGTAAACAATATTGTGTTGATGCATGACCCCGGTTTCACATCTTCCCGCGATATTCCTCACGCCGATTTGGTGCGGCGTTTTAAGAATAAGGCAAACGTTTTTAACATTGATTTTTCGGTAAGCGGACATACTCATGCGTGGCGGATTAACGCGCCGGATCCAAACCATTTCAATTTCCCTCGCCTTGAAGACGGCGGGCGAAACGGCGGACACGCAACCAAAACGCTTGCAAACATAAAGTTATTTAGCACTGTGAAACCAAACGGGATTTTACACACGATTTTGAATTATATTGTTTTGGAAAGCGGCACCGAGAGTTATAGGTTGTCGTTAATAACTGTCGGCAATTCCCAAATAATCTTTGAAGGTGTTACCGATTCGGGCAACTTCCGTTCGGTTACTTTTCCTATTCGTTAATTTATGTCATTGGGTTGTTTCGGCGAAGGGAAGGTTTTTCACCCGCCGCCTACCTCTTGATGATAAACTTTTAAGAAAACATTCCCGCTGAAATTGTGCATTTGTAAATGACCGAATAGATACCAATCATGAACCCGCGTAATTGAAAAATAATTCGCCAAGACCTCTTGACAACTCAAATCAATTATTGGTAAAATATGCCGTATTCAATGTCCGTCCGTTTTTGCAATGTTTTTGAAAGAGCTTTTGAAAGAATTTGAAGAATAAAGTCATTTTCTACCGGAACGGATAATGCGAATAATGTGTTCAAGGAAGATCAAATCGAACTTCCGTAAATGTCCATAATTTTTTGAAAGGCGAAACCAATGAGTACAAACAATCCCAATACTTTTAACAACGATTTTTACGCCCCAACCGACTTGTTTGCTGCTGCGGCATCCGCTGATGAGCGTGCCGGGTTTATCACCAAAACCTATCTTTACCTTATCGGAGCGGTTTTAGCCATGATCGGATTGGAAATTATTTATTTCAATCTGCTTGGGGAACAGGCAATCCGAGTTGCCGGAACATTGACCAGCGGGTTTACTTGGTTGATTGTTCTTGGCGTGTTTATGGGGGTTCAATGGGTTGCGGATATGTGGGCGCGCAACGCCGCCAGTCCGGTTATGCAAATTGCCGGATTAGCGCTTTATACGGTTGTTGCTTCAATTGTTTTGTTTCCGTTGCTGACGATTGCGTTGTTGGTGGGCGGAGGCACACAAATTATTGTATCGGCGGGAATTGCCGCCGGCGGGCTTTTTGCGTTGATGACGCTTGCCGTTTTTATTACACGGCAAGATTTTTCTTTTCTTCGTACTTTTCTTATTTTCGGCGGAATGGCTGCTTTAGGATTGGTTGTCATTTCAATCCTATTTGGATTTAGTTTAGGACCCATTTTTATTTATGCCATGATTACGTTGGCGTGCGGTTACATTTTATACGATACCTCAAACGTGTTGCACCACTACCGGATTGGACAACACGCCGCCGCATCACTGGCATTACTTGCTTCGTTGTTTATTCTTTTCTGGTATGTTTTGCAGTTGTTCCTTTCCAGCCGGGAATAATTTATAGGTAATTATTCAACGGAATGTTTTTTTAAAGATTTCTAATCAAGAGGTAGGCGACCGTTTGCCGAAGGGTTTTCACCCA
>JAITQV010000685.1 GCA_031288765.1 Planctomycetaceae bacterium | reverse complement strand
CCAACCGGTCCTGAATAAAGAACAAATTCCGTGTACCCGTCATAAGCTTCAACACCCATTGCCCACCATTGGTCGTTAATGACCGCGCCTCTAACCGGACTTGGTGTGGAGTGTACCGCCGCCGCATATTGTTGTTCTGCATTTTCAAGCATGACAAACGGCATGGGAAAACGATGTTCTTCAAAAATCGCAAATTCGCCGGAAGAACTGTTGTACACGGGGATAATTTCAGGATTGATTTTAGCGCCCATCTTATTACCATAATACAATATTCCGGGAAGAAGAGGTTTCAAATTTTTCCCGTGCATCTGGAAACGAATAGAGAGAGAGGTTTTTTTCAAAGTGTCGGGACCTTGCCATTCAAAACGGCGAACACAATGAAGCTTGCCGTCAGGAAGCATACGGTAAGAATCCCGCAACAACATATTTCCTTCGGGAAGAGCGAGTGTACCATGTAATTGTGTCCATTCGCCGGTATGTGTTACACTTTGCGGCTGAACATGTTTCCAACCGGACATCCAATCATTTGTCCAATCTGTAGCTATTGACCAAAGTCCTTCTTTTGGAGTCGTAATGACTTTTCCGTCGTCGAGGGAAAGCTTCAAACGATTTTCAATAACACAAAAATCGGCACCGTAAATTTCGATAGTCAATAACGAAAAAACTGCCAAAAAAAGAAACGATTTTTTCATACTAGGTTTCCTTGAAAGGGTTTTATTTTATTAATAGGAAAGATTTAACTGTACTTTCCAAAAAATTAACAAGATCAATATGCTTAAATTTAAGTTACCTTAAAACAAAAGCGACTAAAAATATTTTACCACAATCTTTTGGAAAGTATAGATATTCGTTAATAGACCTTTTCGCTAACTTACCGATATTGTATCTATTCAGTCCGCTATCCCGAAAGTCGGGCTGAAAGCCCTATTTTCAGATAAATAACTGAATAGATACAAATTGGGTTCCCATGCGGTCAACATCCAAAATAAAACATGTTGATGCATATCAATAAACATCGGCAAATGCTGACTATTCGATGGAACAAGACCGCGTGTAACTGTCTATTTTGTAATTGTTGTAAAGCTTATCAAAAAACAGTTACCGATAAAATCTCCAACAAAAAAACACGGCAACCGATTTTTTGTCGATTGCCGTGTTGAAGTTGCTGCCGGATAAAACAATTATTGGATTATGTAACAGCCGGCGTTGAGTTGAATAGTTTCCTATTTCTTAGCGGCGTCTTTTTCTTTCTTTTCCTGAATTGCAGCTTGGGCAGCAGCAAGCCGAGCAACCGGTAATCGAAGCGGTGAACAACTCACATAATTCAAACCGACTTTGTGACAGAATTTCACCGTAGCCGGATCGCCGCCGTGTTCGCCGCAAATTCCCAGTTTGATGTCCGGTCGCGTTTCCCGACCACCCGCAATCGCTATCTTGATGAGCTTGCCGACACCTTCCTGATCCAATGTCTGGAACGGATCCGCCGGAAAAATGTCCAACTCCTGATATTGGTTGATGAACGCCCCATAATCGTCGCGGCTGATACCAAGCCCCGTTTGCGTCAAGTCGTTTGTTCCGAAACTGAAGAACTCCGCGCCTTTTGCAATTTCGTCTGCTGTTACGGCGGCACGCGGAATTTCAATCATTGTTCCGACCAAATAGTCAACCGTAACACCTTTTTCCCGGAACACCTTTGCGGCTGTTTCACGAATGATCTTTTCCTGATTACGAAATTCCGTGATGTTTCCAACCAACGGAATCATAATTTCCGGGTGAACATCAATTCCTTCCTTCATCACATTAACCGCCGCTTCGCAAATCGCACGAGCCTGCATTCGGGTGATTTCGGGGTAAACAATCCCAAGACGGCAACCGCGATGACCAAGCATCGGATTCGATTCGGCAAGTTCGTGAACCCGTTCCGCAATCTTTTCCTTTTTGATACCGATTTTTTTGGCAAGTTCTTCCTGCTCTTTGGCTTCATGCGGCACAAATTCATGGAGCGGCGGATCAAGAAGCCGGATTGTTGCCGGACGACCGTTCATTGTACGGAAAATACCCTCAAAATCTTCCCGCTGATATTTGAGCAACGGTTCGAGAGCCTTTTCGCGGTCTTCAACCGTTTCCGAAAGAATCATCCGGCGGAAATCGTCAATCCGGTCGAAAAACATGTGTTCGGTTCGGGTCAAACCGATTCCTTCCGCTCCGAAAGAAATTGCCCGTTCCGCTTCTTTTGGGTTATCCGCGTTGGTGCGAATACCGAGTTTGCGGTAACGATCAGACCAACTCATGAGTTGCTGGAAGCATTGATACAACGGAGCATCTTGCGGTTTGAGTGTTTTTTCAAACAACACTTGCAGGATTTCGGACGGCGAAGTCGGAACCTGACCTTCATAAACATTGCCGGTAAAACCGTCAACGGAAATCCAGTCGCCTTTTTTGAAAACTTTTGTTCCAACGGTCATTGTTTCGGCTTTGTAATCGATCACGATGCCATCGCAACCGCAAATACACGCTTTTCCCATCTGGCGGCTGACCAAAGCGGCATGCGAAGCGGCACCACCGAATGAAGTCAGAATACCTTGTGCGACCTTCATACCGCGCAAATCTTCCGGTGTTGTTTCGCGCCGGACAAGAATAATTTTGGCGTTGTTGTCTTTTTGCCAGATTGCTTCGGCGTCATCGGGTTGGAAACAAATTTGTCCGGTTGCCGCGCCGGGACCGGCGGCAATACCTTTGGCAATGGGCGTTTTCCCTTTCAAACCGGTTCCGCTGAAAATCGGCTGCAAGAGTTGCGTAACATCGTTGGCGGGAATCCGGGCGATTGCTTCCGCCGGAGTGATAAGTCCTTCGTTGACCATATCAACCGCGGCACGAACAGCCGCAAAACCGGTTCGTTTGGCATTACGGGTTTGGAGCATCCAGAGGTTTTGGCGTTCGATGGTGAACTCAATATCCTGAATATCGCGGTAATGATTTTCCAGTTTCATTGCGACATCCGCGAATTGCGTCCAGACTTTGGGCATATCTTTATTGAGCGAATCTTCGATCTTTTTGGGAAGCCGGATACCGGCGACCACATCTTCACCTTGGGCGTTGATGAGATAATCACCGGTAATACCCGGAACACCGGTGGCGCCGTTTCGAGTCAGAGCAACACCGGTCGCACAGTCATCGCCCATATTACCGAACACCATTGCCTGCACATTGACGGCAGTCCCCCAGTCGTGCGGAATACCGTAAGTGCGGCGGTAAACGATGGCGCGGTCGTTCATCCACGACCCGAACACCGCTCCGATTCCGCCCCAAACCTGTTCCATCGGATCATCGGGAAAATCTTTACCGGTTTGTTTTTTCACGGCGGCTTTGAACTCTTTAACGAGTTCTTTCAGATGTTCCGGTTTAAGTTCGGAGTCGAGTTTAACACCGGCTTTTTCTTTTTTCTTTTCGAGAATTTCTTCAAACGGGTCGATATCGGTTTTGCTTTTGGGTTTCATTTCGAGAACGACATCGCCGTACATTTGAACGAAACGCCGGTAACAATCCCATGCAAAACGCGGATCGCCGGATTTTTCGGCGAGAACTTCGATGGTTTTGTCATTGAGACCGATATTCAGAACGGTGTCCATCATTCCCGGCATTGATTCCCGTGCGCCGGAGCGGCAGGAAACAAGGAGCGGCAGGTTTTGGGTATCGCCGAACTTTTTATTCATAGTGGTTTCAATTTTTTTCATGGCTTCATTGACTTGTTCCTGCAATTCGGGAGGATAGGTTCTGCCATGATCGTAAAAATAGGTACAGACTTCGGTGGTGATGGTGAAACCGGAGGGAACCGGCAGACCGATTTTTGCCATTTCGGCGAGGTTTGCGCCTTTTCCGCCGAGCAAATTTTTCATTGTTGCGTCGCCGTCTGTTCCATCTTTACCAAAGCTATAAACGTACTTTGCCATAATAGGTTGCCTCTTTATTTATGTTAGAGAGTTTGATGTGTTTATGCCGATTTCAACCGGCACGGAATAGAATTGCGATCATTGTAGCGGTTATAATGAAGGCGTCAACAGAGCAGAAAAAATATTAGAGCATAAAGGAACTTCTTCAAACCTCGTTTTCGCAAATCTTATCCTTAAAAACAAGGACTTATAAACACTTTTAGGTAAAAAATAAAAGATTTGTGCCGAGTTTTATAATTTTTTTCTCAATTGTATTTATGTATCTATTCGGTGATTTGTCCCGACAATAGGGTTTTCAGCCCTATTGTCAAGTATATTCGAGTCAAATTCCTAGAGTTTCGAGTCCAATCTCCGTCAATTAATCCCTTACCCGTACAACCGGAACCCGTTTAACAGCAGTAATTAACAACAATTTTAGTATCTATTCAGCGGCATGTTTCGATATAACCTTATTTTTAGCCTTATTTCCTAACAAAACAACCTTAGCAGCCCAAAATTCCAAACCAATCAACCTTATTACTTTATTAAAAAAATGAAATAATAAGGTAATAAGATTAATTGTATAAAGGCTTCTTGGTTACTAAGGTTGTTTTGTTAGAAAAATCAGGTTGAAAATAAGGTTTGTTCCGCATAAGAGTTTGGCAAATCATTGAATAGATACCAAAAATCTAACGAATAAATCTCCCCCAAATGCCTGATATACTTTGAACGGTAACAAATGACTATTGTGTAGGAACATTATGTAGGAACATGGGTGTCTTGCCCGCCATCGTCAAAAAGGAACTTTAAAATTCGTTGTCCGGAACTATCTTTGTGACAGGATTTTATTTGTTTTTATCTTGCCAATTCCGTAAATCCCGTCAAAAAATAGTCTTGGAGAAGTTCCTTTAAGTTGTTTTTTCGCGAATAAACGCGGCAACTTTGGTATCTTCTTTTTTAATGTGATTGACCAGCCAATCGCCAACTCCAAAAGTTACTTTACTAACCAAAGCAGTTGTAGGTCCGGACTCTTTCATTTGTGTTGCAAGATCATGCACAAACATCTTAAAATGTTCGTGCAGATTTCTGTGATTTGCGTAATCGGGATATCGGTATTGCTGTTGCAATTTTTCCTCATCGCCGAAATGCTTTGACGTGTAAAACGCCAGAAAATCCAACGTCTGATGAAGTGTTTCACGTCCCTGTCCGGCAACACAGGCGGCTAATAAATCATTGACCGCCTTAATCAACTGCTGATGTTGAGAATCAATGAGGGTATTTCCGGTTTCCATGTCTTTACTCCAAGTATAAGCCATTGTAATATCTCCCTTGTTAAAGGTTTGAGGTTAAAGAGTTTCCGGATCAAAATCAAAAATACATAATGAAAACATTCATGAATTTTATATTCATTGATGTTTTCCTGTTATCGTCTATTATCGGTTAGCGTTTTTAACCGGTTCATAAGGGTGTTCCCGTTTATTGAGAACTTTTGCTTCTTCAATTTTGTCGAGAACAGGAATCACACTGTTTTCATCTTGCGGATCAACCCGTTGGATGTCCGCCAAAATTTCTATTCCTTCGACAACACGCCCAAACACAGTATGACGTCCATCAAGAAAATAAGTCGGCACAAAAGTCAGAAAAAACTGAGAACCATTGGTATTGGGTCCGGCGTTTGCCATACTCAAGGAACCGCGAAAATGTTTTCGAGCATTCGGAAATTTCGAGCCGCATTCATCATTAATCATATAATCCGGTCCGCCGCGACCGGTTCCGGTCGGATCACCGCCCTGAGCCATAAATTGCGGTAAAACACGGTGAAAAACAGTCCCATTGTAAAATCCCTTTTCAACCAGCGAAATAAAGCTGGCAACCGTGTTGGGCGCTTCGTTTTCGAAAAGTTCAACCACAATCGTTCCTTTGGTTGTTTTAATCTGAACACGGGGCAATTTTTTGGACGGGTCTTTTTCACCTGCTTCGGTTTCCGCTTTACGGATTTCCGTTTCTTTTGCCCAATCCTTTTTTAATTGCGGAATAAGGTTATAAAAACCTTCAAGAGCCCTAACTTGCTCTTTTCCTTCTTTTGTTTCGCCGATATTTTTCAGGACTTTTTCCAAGTAGCCGTTATCGGTTGCGGTTTTGAGCCATGCTTCGGCTTCGTCCAAATCGGCGGTCAGCAACGCCGCCAATCCGGCATAAGCGTAAAGCACTTCGGCTTCACGGGCAATTCCCTTAGCGACAAGCCGCTTAAATATGACAACTGATTGTTCATAATTTTCGCGGCGGTATTCCCATTCGACCATTCCGTAAAGGATATTATTGACAAACGGGTTGCGGTTTGGAGTTTCGTCGAAGGCTTCGAAAGCGGCGGAAAACATTTGTTTATAGATTGCCAAACCGTTGTTGTACAAAGCCCAATATTCTTTTTCGATTTCTTCTTGCCGGTTTGTTTTAGCGGCGGGGTATTCAACTTTTAGGGTGTTTAGTTTTTTGTTGGATTCACGGAAAGCGTAAAATTTTTCCATGAATTCTTTATTTTTTTGACCGAGTGCTTCGGCTTCCGATTCTGATTGGGCGTAGTTCGCTTCAATATCAGGACGAACACCTTGTTTGGCGGAAGATTCCGGTTGCGGGGGATTTTCCTGAGTCAAAACCGTAAACAAAAACAACACTGTCGTAACAATTTGGAGAGAGAACATATTTGTTGGTGTGAATGAAAGGGGTTATAGTGTTTGGAAATTCAATAACAACTCAATAAAACAACCTTTATTGAAATTGAATACGAATAGGAAGAATTAAATATAAACCAGTCAACACATTTCTGCAAG
>JAITQV010000651.1 GCA_031288765.1 Planctomycetaceae bacterium | reverse complement strand
ACCTGATTCAGTAAATCAAGAAAAATAGACCAATCGATCAATTCATCAAGACGACGGAGAAAATCGTTGATTTGATTATCTTGTCAAGCTGATACTCAATATCAAAAGCGGATGGTTGTGACATGGTTTTGAAAATTAAGGAGAAAGGGAATGGGTAAAAGGAATTTCAAAAAATACCGACGACATTTAGTATAACAAAAAAATAAACCGCAACAATAGCCTCTTTTTATAGATGATTTTTAGAGATGCCCACATTTTTTTGACAAATCCGTTTTGTTAGTCTATACTTAGTCCAAAGATTTTTGTTAACTGAGAGTGGAAAGTTCATAAGCGTATTATTGATCGAAGTGTTTTTAATCCGCTCGCAAACATCCTCCACTATCAACTCCCACCTTTTATTTATCCATCTCAACCAATTTTACCAACTTTTACTATCATGGAAGCTAATTACACCGTACTTACCATTAGTGTCATACTGCTGGCAGTAATGCTGATTTCGATTTTGGTTTTGATCGTCAAACGTTACCGACGTTGCCCAAGTAACCGGATTCTCGTTGTTTACGGTAAAAGCGGCAGAGGTCAATCCTCTCTGTGTATCCACGGCGGCGCACGGTTCATTTATCCGGTAATTCAGGATTACGCTTATCTGAGTCTCGAACCAATGCAAATCGAAATTCCGCTACGCGGGGCATTGTCAATGGAAAATATCCGCGTCAATGTTCCCAGCGTATTCACGGTCGCCATCGGAACAACCCCCGAACAAATGCAAAATGCTGCCGTCCGGCTCCTCGGTTTGACAAAAGTTCAGATTGCAAAACAAGCCGAAGACATCATCTTCGGACAACTCCGCCAAGTGATCGCATCAATGCACATTGAAGAAATCAACCGTGACCGCGAAACATTTCTGGCAAATATTACTACGTCGCTCGATCCTGAATTACGGAAAATCGGTTTGGTGTTGATCAATGTTAATATCACGGATATTACGGACGAAAGCGGATACATCGAAGCGATTGGACGTAAAGCGGCTTCGGAAGCAATTCAAAAAGCACGCGGCGATGTTGCCGACAACGAAAAAATGGGCGAAATCCGTGTCGCCGAAGCAGAGCAGGCAAAAGCAATCAGTGTTGCCAACGCCGTGAAAGTGCAGATGATCGGAACACGTGAAGCAGAACGAGATAAAGAAGTTAAATTGGCGGAATTGACGCGGGATCAGGCAATCAAGGTTGCCGATTTGAAAAAAGAACAAACCGTCGGTGAACAAGCAGCCGCGTTTCTTTGCGAGGCTCAAGTTAAACAATCGGAACGGGATATGCGTATTCAAACCGCTGAAGCAAACGCAACGGCTGTGGACGGTGAAAACAAGGCAAAAGCAACGGTTGCGGTTTCACAAGCCGAATTGAATGTCCGGCAGGCAGATGCAAACGCAACTGCCGTTGAAGGTGAAAACAAAGCAAAAGCAATAATTGCAGCATCTCAGGCGGAGTTGCAAGTTAAACAAGCAGACGCATTTAAATTAGGCGAAACGAAAAAACGTGAAGCGGAAGCGGCAGTTCTTGAGGCTCAATACCTTGCCCAAACCAAAGCGGCTCAAGCGGAAGCCCAATTGATGGAAGCGAAACAACGTGCGGAATTTGAAGCCCCCGCCAAAGCACAAAAAGCACGAACCATCGTTGAAGCGGAAGCCCTTGCCGAACAGCGGCGTATTGAAGCGGAAGGCGAAGCAAAAGCAATTTTTGCCAAACTGGAAGCCGAAGCACGCGGGAACTTTGAGATTTTAGCCAAAAAGGGCGACGGTCTCCAACGGATTATCGAAGCGTGCGGCAGCGCGGAAAAAGCGTTCCAACTTCTTATGCTGGAACATTTCGACAATCTGATTGAAGCATCTTCGCAAGCGATTTCAAATATTAAATTTGACAAGATTATTGTTTGGGACGGCGGAGCAAAGGATGGTGGACAATCGGCAACCGCAGGTTTTTTGCAAAACATGGCAAGGACATTACCGCCGATATTGCAAGTGATGAAGGAAGTCGGGGGGATTGAATTTCCTGAAACGTTGGCGAAAATTGTCGGAGTTAGCGAATCAAATACTCCAACTCCAACACCGCAGCCTTCGGAACCAGCCGCATAATAAATATGTGTGATTTCTCCATAATGGAATTTCACCGAACGGACGAGAGTTTACGTCTCTACTGTTCCTATTGTCCCTAGATTTCTCTTTACTGCCTGAGTTTCGATAATATAAGTTGTTGGAACTCAGGAGTTTCGCGTTAAAAAAAAGATTAAACATGAAGGTATCAGAAAAATTATGGATACATTAAGAGCAAAATATGCTCATCTCAAAGAGTATTTGAGTCAATTTGATCGTCTTGCAATAGCGTTTTCCGGCGGAGTGGACTCAACTTTTTTGCTTCAGTCGGCTCAAACAGTTTTGGAAAACCGAATTATCGCAGTAACCGCCAGATCGTGCAGCTTCCCAAAACGGGAGCTAAATGAAGCCTCCGATTTTGTTCGGAAAAAGGGAATTGAACATATCATTGTTGATTCGGAAGAATTGGATATTGAAGGCTTTTCCAAAAATCCGGTCAACCGCTGCTATCTTTGCAAAACGGAACTTTTTACAAAAATCCGTAATATTGCGGATTCTCGTGGCATCCGATATATTGCGGAAGGTTCCAATGCCGATGACGAGGGCGATTATCGACCGGGACTTCAGGCGGTTTCGGAACTCGGTATTCTGAGTCCGCTCCGTCACGCAAAATTGACCAAAAACGATATTCGGCAACTTTCCGCCGAACAAGGATTGCCGACATGGAACAAACAAAGTTTCGCCTGCCTTTCGTCGCGCTTTCCGTACGGCGAAGATATTACGAAAGAACGCCTGACCATGATTGACGATGCGGAACAATTTTTACTCGATGCCGGTTTCCGGCAGGTTCGTGTACGTTTTCACGGTAACTTAGCCCGAATTGAAACAGACGGCGACGGGTTTCAAAAACTGTCCGATAAAAAATTGCGGGAAATCATTTACAAACGGTTCAGGGAAATCGGTTTTATTTATGTTTCCGTTGATATTCTTGGTTATCGTACCGGAAGTATGAATGAACCGTTAAAAATTATCAACCAATAAAAACTGCCGGTTGTTTATTGTTTTCGGGCGAACAGTAAAATTTACAAATAAAAATGTAATAGTTTTTGCGTTAGCCGTCTTTTAAAAGGAAAAACAAAAGATTACAATAATTTATGCTGTCGTTAAGTATTATTATTCCGGTTCGCAATGAATCGCCATATATTGCGGGAGTGCTTGACCGTTTGCTGGAACAAGATTATTGTACGGAGCGGTTTGAGATTCTTGTTGTGGACGGCTGTTCCACAGACAATACTCAGGAAATTGTGCGAAAATATACGGAACAATATGCCAATATCCGGCTGTTGGAAAATCCGAAACGGCTTTCGAGTGTTGCCCGAAACATTGGAATTGAACAAGCTCAAGGAGATATTGTTCTTATTATTGACGGGCATTGTCTTATTGAAAACCGTAAAATGTTGAAAAATATTGATGCCGCATTTGAACAATCTCAAGCCGATTGTCTTGGGCGTCCGCAGCCGCTTGAAATGTCCGGCGCCTCAACGCTTCAATGGGCAATTGCTTCTGCGCGGCGTAGCCCGTTGGGGCATCATCCTGATTCCTTTATTTATTCCGGTCAGGCGCAATTTTCTCCGGCAATCAGTGTTGCGGTTGCGTACCGCAGAGAAGTTTTTGAAAAGGTCGGTAAGTTTGATGAGACATTTGATGCGTGTGAGGATGTTGAAATGAATCATCGTATTGACAAAGCAAAACTCCGGTGTTATTTTGATCCGGCGATTGCGGTTCATTATGTTCCGCGAAAAACGCTTACCGGTCTTATCTTTCAGATGAACCGTTACGGGCGCGGCAGGGTGAAATTATTTCGGAAACATCGTGAAACTTTTTCATTAAAGAGTTTTGGGCTTGGTTTTTTTGTTTTTGGGGTAATTCTGGGGTTGTTATTTTGTTGGGTGCATCCGGTATTGTTTAGTGTTTATATTTTTGTTCTTGGTTTTTATGTTTTTGCTGTTCTGGCTGAATCTGTTCGGATTACTGTTTTGAATCGCCGTTTTGCAATTTTGTTTTTTTTACCGGTAGTTTTTGTGTCAATCCATTTCGGATTTGGTTTTGGTATTCTATGTGAATTTTTAAGCGGATTTCAAAAATCTCCGCAGTAACCCAATCACATAAATCTGCATAACGTGATAATTTTTCGCCGTAAAGATTGCCTAAGTTTTTGATTCTTTGGTGTAGCGGACGGTACTAGGGAAGAGAAGGGCAGAGATGACAGAAGATACTTACTAAGTTTGGGTTATTCTATAAAATGATTCGGAGTACCGCTTTATTTCCGGTCTGTTCCGTTTTACAATACTTGAAGAAGTATTTCGTCTGGCGAGGTAGTTTTTATAAAAATCCGAACTTTGCGGTAAACTACATCGCCTGATGAAGTATTTCGTCAAAAGAAGCAAATATCCGTTTTTGTCAATTTGTGTTCCGTTATGTCAAAGGCTTCCGCAAAAAAACATCAGATTCAGACCCGTAAGAAAAACTCTATTTCCCAGCCACAACATCGCGGGCTGCCGGGATTTTCCTTCATGACTTCGGATTTAATCCGCGGTCATACGGAAACAATTATTTTAGCAAATTTATTGAAAGGCGATACGTACGGCTATGAAATTAACAAACGGATTCAAGGTTTGACCGGCAATCTCTACGAACTCAAAGAAGCAACACTTTATTCGGCATTCCGCCGGCTCGAAAAGGCAGGACTCGTTAAGTCTTATTGGGGCGACGAAGAAACCGGCGCAAGACGGCGTTACTACTCCATTACCGATGAAGGTAAAAGCGTCTATTGGAGCAGCAAAGTCGATTGGGATAAAGCTAAAGAACTCATCGACGGACTAATCCGTGAATTTTGATAAACCATAACCGTATTTGTGTTGTTCCGTTTTGTGCGCGTGAAAATCGGAACCGTTTCCAAACACAATCTTGAAATTGCAGCGATCCTGAATTATAATTCCTGTCCGGTTGTTCTGTACCGCCGAATATTATGAGCGTTGCAAAAAGTTATGGCGAATTCCGCACAATTGAAGACTCCGGTTCAAACTCCTCACGGAATTTACGCCGGAATTGCGCCGGCGGTCATTTCGGCAAGCCGAGCGACCGACATTCCGGCGTTTCAGATAGACTGGTTGTTCCGGCGGCTGCACGAAGGATATTGCGTTTGGCGGAATCCCTTTAACCGGAAAGAGCAATACGTTGGTTTTCAGAATCTTCGGGCTGTTGTTTTTTGGACGAAGAATGCGGAGCCGTTGCTGCAGCGTATTGACGAATGGGAGCAACGGAAATTGGCGTATTATATTCATTTTACTCTTAACAATTACGAAGCCGAGAATTTTGAACGCCGTATTCCGCCGCTTGAACAGCGTATTGAGACGTTCCGGCGTCTTTCGCGTGTTATTGGGAAGGAGCGTGTGATTTGGCGTTTTGATCCGGTGATATTTGCGGACGGTTTGGGTGTTCCTGAGATTTTTGAACGGATAAGTTTTATTGGCGAGCGGCTGTCGGGTTACACGGAAAAGTTGATATTTAGTTTTGTTGACATTACGAATTATTCTAAGGTTTACCGTCGTCTTGGTAAAATTCCGTCACATCCTCGCGAACCGGATTTAGCGGAGAAGTTCCGGCTTGCCGGTCAGCTTGCGGGGCAGACCGAACACTGGAAAATGCAGATTGCGGCGTGTTGTGAGGACATTGATTTTAGGAATTTTGGTATTATGCCGAGCCGTTGTATTGATCCCGAACTTTTACGGCGGTTAGCGCCGGACGATCCGGTATTAACCGCGTATTTGGCGGGAACAGCGAAAGATAAAGGGCAGCGGAAAAATTGCGGCTGTATTGTATCGAAGGATATTGGCAGTTACGGGACATGCGGTCATGGTTGTGTTTACTGTTATGCCGGCGGATAATATTTGAAAGTTTTTTGGGGGAGGGGGACAACTGTTGGCGCGGAGCGAACACGGACGGAGGGGCGGAGTATTTTTGTAAAGGGACAAGATATTTTGGCGGAAGGGTGGGGGATTTTTGTAAAGGGGCAAGATATTTTGGCAGAAGGGTAGGGTATTTTTGTAAAGGAGCAAGATATTTTGACGGAAGGGCAGGGGATTTTTGTAAAGGGATAAGGTATTTTGGCGGGCGGTTGGCGGATTTTTGGGTTTGGCAACCGCCGGAATATTCACAATTTTTGGAGGAATAATTATGCGTGCGGACAACCGGCAGAATGATGAATTGCGGGCGGTTACGGTACAACGGGGCGTGGTGAAGACGGCGGCGGGATCGGTTTTGATTTCGGCGGGCGGTACGGCGGTGCTTTGTACGGCGAGTATTTTGGAGGAATTGCCGAAGTGGATGCCGAAAGATTCTACACGGGGGTGGGTTACGGCGGAATACCGGATGTTGCCCGGCAGCACGAACCCGCGAACCCCGCGCAACGATAAACCGGACGGGCGTGCTGCGGAGATTCAACGTCTTATAGGTCGTTCACTCCGTTCCGTCATCAACTTGGAGAGGTTGGGGGCGCGGACGGTTTATATTGACTGCGACGTATTGCAAGCGGACGGCGGCACGCGCACGCTTAGTATTACGGGCGGTTTTCTTGCATTATCGGCGGCGTTGGATTCGCTGCATTTGGCGGAATCTCCGGTTACGGATTCTGTGGCGGCGGTGAGTGCGGGCATAGTTGGGGGGGAGGCGATGCTGGATTTGCAATACAGTGAAGATGTTGCGGCAACGGTGGACATGAATATTGTTATGACTGGGGGAGGGCGGTATATTGAAATTCAAGGCACCGGCGAAGAATACGCCTTTACCGAAGAAGAACTCGCACAACTGCTTGCACTCGGACGAAAAGGAATCAAAGAATTAGTTAATAGTTTATAGTTTATAGTTAATAGGGAATAGTTTGCAGGCGGAGTTAATTGTCCGAACTATGATTTATGAGATTTATGTAATTTACGGGGTTGTTAATCGTAAGGTTGGCGGACATCTTCCGGTTGTAGAGTTATTATCTATTGAAGATATCGGAATGTGTACCGGTTGCGGTTAGAATAAGTTTGCCGGAATCGATTTTATACACCAATAGCCAATCAGGTTCTATATGGCATTCGCGGTAACCGCTTAATTTTCCCAACAATTGATGATCTTTGAATTGATACGGCAATTTTTGTTCCTTACAAAGCAATCGTAAAACATGGGCGAGTTTTTCTAAATCTTTACCGCGTTTTTGTAGTTGTTTCACATTTTTTTTCATTTGGGTCGAATAGACGAGTTTCAACATCGTTAATCCTCCAACAGGGACACCATTGCTTCTTCGACGGTATTGAAAGGACCGTGGAGATTTTGGTTGAGCCGGATATCTTCGATAGTTTTGAGCAATTCCGGTCCGGGTGTTTCGTCTTCTGTTTTGAAGGGCAAGCCGTTATGTTCGATAGCGGAGTTGAGGAACATTCGGATGGCGGTTGGGGTATCGAGTCCGAGTTGGGCGAAGAGCGAATCCGCCGCATTTTTAATATTTTCATCGACATTGATACGAATAGTTGCCATACCGAATCCTTTTTTAACAATTGTTGATACGGGTTATTCCGCCTATTACACAACAAACGGGGGGATTTGTCAAGAACGGGCGGCGGATAGTGAAGGGCGGACAGGGAAGGGTGTGTGGTTGCAAAATTTTTCGCCCGAAAAAATTGCCGACATTCCCATACGGATAAAGAATGGTGTAGGGGCACAAAATTTTTCGTCACGGCAACCGAAATCTTAACCCCGCAAGGGGTGTAATGTGCATAACCGGCGGTGAAGCGCAGCGCAACCGCCGGATCAAAATCCCCCATATCATAAAGCCCCGCACGGGTTGGGTGTGATGTGCATAACCGGCGGTGGAGCGCAGCGCAACCGCCGGATCACGCCTCCCCAAAAACTAAGCCCCGCACGGGGCGAGATTATCAACCAACACAAAACCAATACAACCATAATCTCGTCCCTGCGGGTAGGGTGTTCAAAACTATTCAAAATTAAGATTTTTTATTTTCAGGTGTATAAATACTCCCTTAATAAAAAAGAAATTCATTTCCACAAGTCCTTAATAATAAATAAGTTATCAAAATGACTATTATAAGCTTTTTTCACTGAAAATAAATGAACCCTAAAATTTTGAACACCCTACCTGAAAGGGCACAATCCCCATGAATCATGCCTTTGTATTTTTTTGATTACGCCCTGTTGGGTAGGGTGTTCAAAATATCTGTTTTTTTACGCATTTTTAAAAAACAACGTTGTAATTATAAATATTTGTAAATGATGATATTAAAAGCACTTATAATTACAGTGTTGTATGTTTGGAGAACCATAAAAAATAGCCCTTTTGAACACCCTACCTTTCAGGGCGTTGATAGTTGTTTATGAACATTAACCCGCCGCGTTGCGGCGGGCTAGCTTATTTCGCCCCATGCGGGGCTTATGTTTTTTGGGGTCATAATCCGGCGGTTTCGCTGCGCTTCACCGCCGGTTATGCACATCACACCCCTTACGGGTAGGGTGTGCAAAAGATCTGTTTTTTTACGCATTAAAAAACAACAACGTTGTAATTATAAATATTCGTAAATGATGATATTAAAAGTACTTATAATTACAGTGTTGTACGTTTGGAG
>JAITQV010000642.1 GCA_031288765.1 Planctomycetaceae bacterium | reverse complement strand
CCAACCGTGCCGCACGAAAAGGAAAACCGCCTTTATGATGCGATGTTCGGCGGAACAACCAACATGACATAAATTCAAGGTCGGCTATCGGCAAACGACTGTGGGTGAAAGTCCTTCGCCGAACCGTTGCCTGCCTCTTGATTTTAAACCGTAAACCGGTATAACTTGTCTGCTTATAAAATTTTTTGAAAATTTTACAGCATAATTAACAGCGTTTTTAATTTATTGACTGTTTGAGCTAAACCATTAACTAAATAAAATGACAATAAGTGTTGTATTAGTCGGCGTAGGCGGACAAGGTATTTTGTTAGCGAGTGAAATTGTTGCACAAGCGGCAGTTGCGGCGGGTTTCGATGTGAAAACAAACGAAGTTCACGGAATGGCACAACGCGGCGGTTCCGTTATTGCACAAATTCGTTATGGTAAACACGTGTTTAGTCCGCTTGTTCCTAAACATACGGCAAAAGTTCTCGGTTCTTTGGAACGGATTGAGTGTTTGCGGTATTTTGATTATCTTGCGGATGACGGTTTAGCGGTTATTTCAAACCAAAAGATTATTCCTGTAACGTCGTCAACCGGCGGCACACCGTATCCTGAAATTGATGAGAAGATTTTGTCTCAATATTTTTCAAAACCGGTTTACCTTGATGTGATTTCCATTGCTTCAGAACTCGGTAATACCAAAGCCGCCAATACCATTTTGCTTGGAGCCATGTCCACCAGTCTTGATCTTCCCGAAACATCGTGGTTTGAAGCCGTTCGCCGAAGTGTTAAGAAGCAATTTATTGATATAAATATTGCCGCCTTTCAAAAAGGAAGAGAAATGGCAAACAAATTATTTTAGTAACTGTCTATTTTTATTAACTATAAAATAGTCCGCAGATTTTCACAGATTATTTTTTGAGAGTTCGAAACAACAAAACAGATCAATGTACCGAAAATAATCCGCGTCATCTGCGGACTTCTTTCCTATGTTTTCTGCGGTAACAATAAAGCAGACTGTTACAAAAGGACGGTTACGTAATAATCAGGGATTTTGTTTTGCTGCAAATTGAATTTGCGACAATCCCGCAATACGGCACACATCATAAACATCAATAACGTGTTCCATCGGAACATTTTCGTTACTGTCGATGATGACCGGAATATCCTGACGGATTTCACGAAGTTTCTGAAGAATTGTCCGAACTTCCCGAAGCGAACGGCATTGATTGCCTTCAACCTGCCAGTGCGGCGAACCGTCAAAAGTCAGAAGAATTCGGACAACATCAAGATTTTCCGGTTTCGGTAACACAATTTCAACAGCGGAATTGCCCGGCAATGACATATTCGTCGGCAAAATTCCTTCCAACGGCGTAAAGCTTGCGGTACAAACAAAAAAAACCAAAAGCATAAAAATCATGTCAATCATTGGCGTCATTTTCAGTTCCGGCGTTTTTGTTTTACGGTTGGCAAATACTGTTTTCATGTTACGCGGTTTTAGGTTAGTGTTGTTACTTAATTTGAAAGTCCGCGTTTTCAAATAGGAATTGATGGTCGGGTTCTTCGAGATATTTGTTCAATAACGGCGAATACGTTTTAACATCAATAGTTTTGTTTGAGGTATTCAAAGTCATGATTCGCAAATATCCTTCGCCGCCTTGTGGTCTCATTTGATAATTGGCGAGGATTTGATAGACATCATTACCGTGTTTTCCCTTATCAACCCGCCTTCCAACTCCTTTTCCGATAACATGCCCGCTGAAAACAAACATCATATTGGGATATTGCGAAACGAATTTTTCCCACATCATTTCACCGTCATTGACACTATCCTCCCCTGTCATCTTGCCAAACGAATAATGTTGCTGCGGATGATGGTTGGTTCCCGGTTTCATACGAATATCGTTATTGTCCATATAAGCATGTGTATTGACAATGATTTTATGTTTCGGATAATTTTTAACAATTTGAGCCGCCCAATCCAAGACGCGGTTTCTTGGTCCGAATTCCAATGAAAGAACAAGCCAGTCGATTCCTCCGGCATGAAACGTAAACCAGGTATTTTCGAGCTTGCCCGATTCAAAAGCACCGCCAAACCCTTTCATTTTCGAATAAGTTTCATAAGGAAAAAATTGATTGGCAAGCGTTGCGTTACGGGAAATATCCGTACCTTCCCGATTAATGTAATCGTGATTTCCCACTGCGAGTACGTAAGGAATTTTACCGTCCAATAATCGAAATGAAAATGCGGCAACATTCCATTGGGCTTCCGTATTATTGTTCGTAATATCGCCCTGCTGCAAAACAAACGCAATATCATCCGCATGATCCGCAATCCATTTCATTTGAATATAAAATGTATCGGGATGACGCATGGCGTAAATTTGTGTATCGGGAACAAGGATTATTTTGAAGGTTGGCGATTCTTCGGCGTGAAGCGCAACAGTAAACAAAACCGCAACAACCAAACCAAACAACCATGTTATATGATAATAATGTTTCCCAATTTTTTTCATTGTCATATTCCTTATTTTACAAAGTTTTTTGAAACAACTGCGATTTGTTGCCGCAAGACAACACGGCAAAAAATAGTCCGGTTGCAAATTCAACAACGCCCAATATACACAAACATAATCGGCGTACAATCGGGGGATCAAGAAAGATTTTGTCTTTTTTATTTTTCGCCTAAAAGCATGTCAACAAAAGATAGGCAACCCTTCGCCTATCTTGCGGTTAAAAGTTCACAAGATAGGCAACCATTCGCCGGTCTTGCGATTAACAATTCACAAGGTAGGCAATCGTTGGGTGAAAGCCCTTCGCCGAAGGGCTTTCACCCATGGTTGCGTCGGCATCAGCCGATTTATCATCCTATGCCCTGCAAGGGCAATAGAATCCAGCCCGCCGCAACACGGCGGGTTAACGTCCCCACACCACAACCTCGCCCTGAAAGGGCAATATTAGTTGACAGTTGATAGTGTCGCAAGCGGAGAATTTACCGCAACATATTAATCCCGCTTGCGAACTATTCACTCTCCGCTATCCGCTAAACCCCGCAGGGGATTGATGTGCATAACCGTAGGTGGAGCGAAGCGCAACCTACGGATCGGAATCTCACAAACTTCCCTAAGCCCCGCACGGGGCGAGATTACCAGCCAACACAACCATAATCTCGTCCCTGCGGGACTTTTGTTTATGAGGGACGTGATCCGGCGGTTGCGCTTCGCTTCACCGCCGGTTATGCACATCTCGCCCTGCGGGCTGAAAACAAAAAAATAATCCAAACAAACTACTCGATACGGCGCGTTTGTGCCCACGCGTGACGCGTTTGTGCCCACGCGCGACGCGTTCGCCAAAACGCGTGACGCGATTGCCTCTCCGCGTGACGCGTTTGTGCCCACGCGTGACGCGTTTGTGTCCACGCGTGACGCGTTTGTGCCCACGCGTGACGCGTTTGCCCCTCCGAACAACACGTTTATCTTTCTGAACGGCGTATCTATCTTGAAAATTAAACTGTTCATAGTTTTAAGGTATTCGGTTTGGACAATAGGGCTGAAAGCCTTTTAGTCAATACAGTAGCGTAGGGCAACGCCCTACGAAGAGGAATACAAATAAATTTAAGCCCTGAAAGGGCGACATATTAGTTTAT
>JAITQV010000380.1 GCA_031288765.1 Planctomycetaceae bacterium | reverse complement strand
AATAAAATAAAAAACTATTCAAATTGCCAAAACAAACGGTAAAATAACTAAAATTGTATCTATTCAGTCCTTTATTAAACAATGATGCAAGAAAACTTCGTTTTTTCCTAAGCCCGTAGGGTAGGGTGAGATGTGCATAACCGGCGGTGAAGCATAGCACAACCTACGGATCGGAATCCCCAAGGTAGGCAACCCTTCGCCGAAGGGTTGCGTCGGCGTCAGCCGACCTTCGGATATGTGGTAGGGGCAAAAAATCTTTCGCCCCTACATTGCGGCGGTGGGTGAAAACCCTTCGGCGAAACGCCGCCTACCTTTTAATTTCCTATCCAAAAACAAAAACAACCGAAAAATTCCGCCGAATCATCAGACATTATTTATATATTACCGTATTTATACATTACCGTATATTTCTTCGGCTTTTCTTTTGATTGCTGCCAGGTCAAGCTTACCGGTTCCCAACACCGGAATCGAATCAACCCTCAGAAAACCGTCAAGATGCGGAACCCAAAGACGCGGTAATCCGTTGGCAACCATCTGTTCGATAATCTCTTGCGAAGTCAACGGCAATTCCCTATGCAACACAATAATCTGTTCCCCCCGCGTCGAATGCGGCAACGCCGTAACCGCAATCAACGGCTCCGCAGAATGATCCGTTTGTTCCGGTTCTTCAGCGGATGTTTTGGCGACAATTTTTTGAATTTCCTCTTCGATCAGAATGTGCGGAATCATTTCGCCGGCAATTTTGGAAATACGTGTCCGGCGCCCCGTAATCCAAAGGAAACCGTCTTCGTCCATTCTGCCAATGTCTCCGGTAATATACCAGCCGTCTTTGAGAACTTCGGCGGTTAATTCCGGCTGTTTGTAATATCCCTTCATGACAATGGGACCTTTGACCACAATCATTCCGATTTCGTTTGGCGGCAAGTCCGCTCCGGTTTCCCAATCAATCACCTTAACCGCAACATTGATAATTGCCCGACCAATCGAACCGTCCTTCCGATAAATATGGAAGTTATCAAACACGCGGTTTTCGGGAACATTTGTTGCCGGCAACGGCGATAATTCCGTCGCACCAAACCCTTCGCTCGGTCGAACTCCGTATTGTTTTTCCCAAGCGTCAATCAAATCTACCGGCAATTTCTCCGCTCCGCACATCACCGTATGAACATGTTCAAAATCCTCTTTGGAACACCGCCGCAAAAAGTTGCGTAAAAAAGTCGGAGTTGAAGCGAGAAATGTTATCGGGTACTTTCGTGCCATTTCGCCGATTTTTTTCGGTTCCAACGGGTTAAAATGAAAAACGGCAGACCCGCCGCAAAAAACCGGCAGCCAAAAATTGCCCATAAAACCGAATGCGTGAAAAAACGGCAGGAATCCGAGAATGGTGTCTTTGCTGTTCAGATGCAACGCCGCAACAAAACCGCGCCCCACTTCCGCAAGATTATTGTTGGTCAACATCACACCTTTGGGGCGACCCGTTGAACCCGATGTGTAAATCAGGGTTGCCAACTCATGGCTGAGGTTTTTCCGGCGAAGCCCAAGTATGTTCTCAAGAATCCGGCGGGGTAAAATTGTTGCGTCCCCAAGACAATCAAGTTTTGTCCAAAAAGAAACTTTAGGAATCAGGTCTTCCGAACAAATGATTTCGGCGTCCAGTTTTAAGTCGGGATAACGTTCCACCACTTTCCGGCTTGTCAGGACGTGTTTGATGCCGGCTTGTCTAATACAATAATTGATTCCTTCGGCTCCGAAGGTAAAGTTCAAATCGACCGGAACACGCCGGTCTAATGCAAGAGCCGCATTCAAAATGCAGCCGCCCACCGACATCGGAGCCAAAACACCGACATGGTGTTCCTCTTCCCGCGAACCGAGAACGTACTTTTTCAGCAATTTCCGTGAAATCAACGCCGCCGCCAAAAATTTGTAGCCGCTGAACAAAATACCGGACGAATCCGCAAACATGAGTTTCCAACCGCGTTGGCGGCATGTTCTGATGAGAGTTCGCGCCGGAACCGGTAATAATTTCGTGTTGTATTCCCGGTAAGTGTCAACTCCAAGTTCCTGAACCGCAAGCTGAACCTGTTGCGGATATTGGGGATTGTAAAGCGGTTTTCCGAACGCAATAATCACATCATTGAGTAAATGCCGCGGGCGAAAAGTGATTTTTTTATCGCCGTATTTATAACCGAACATGCTTTCATGAAGCCCCCCGATATGGCACGGAATAACCGGAATATTATCCGTTCCTTTTAAAATAGACAGGAAACCGGGTTCAAACGCTTTCATCTGACCGTTTCGCGTAATTCCGCCTTCCGCGAAAATTCCGACAACTTCGCCGTTTTTCAGGGCTTCGCGGGCGGTTTTCAACGCCTGTACAATACGTTTGGGATTTCCGGGCAGTAGTTTAATCAATCCCGTTTCGCGAACACAGCCTTCAAAAAACTTCGGAACCATAGGTTCAAAGGCGAGGAAGCGGGTGTTTCGCGGGCAGGCGGCGTATAAAAGGAGTCCGTCCAGCAAACTGACATGATTTGAAACCAACAACGCCCCGCCTTCTTTGGGGACATTTTCAAGACCGATAAATTTGGGGCGGTAAACAAGATGAAGTAAAACACGCAACGAGAAAATAATAAACGGTCCGTTGAACCGGTACGCCAAAACAATACTGACCGCAATTGTTAATAAACCGGTTACAATCCAGATAATGAGGCTTGGGTGATTGCAAAACATTCCGAAAAGTTTTGCTCCGGCAAGACCGAGTCCGATAAATAAGAACATTGCGGAAAAGGTCATAAAGTTATAGGCGGCGATCATACGTCCGCGTTGAGTTGTCGGGCTTTTTTCCTGAATATAGGCTGCCAGCGGAATATCGTACAAGCCCGCCCAAAGACCGGTCAGCAACATCATGACGGTTGCGAAAAGATAGGGCAATGCCAACGGAGTGCCGTAACCGGCTTTTACTTCGGCGGCGTAACTTGGGGTGAAACCGAGAATGAGGATGAAAAGTCCCATTCCGAAGGCGCCAATAGGAACAAGCCCAAGTTCAATACGTTTACCGGAAACCCAACCGCAAAATACCGCCCCAATTCCAATACCAATTGTCAACACCGCCGCAAGAACCGTAACATGTTGTTGTTGAACCATGAGAAATTCGGTGGCGAATTTATCGATATTATTTTGGGCAAGAGCCGCAAGTCCCCAGAAAAACGCGCTGGCGATGGAAACCCAAAAGAGATTGCGGTGTGAAAACAAGGCGGCAAGATCGCGTCCGGTTTGTAAAAACGGGTTGAGCGGGAACTTCGTATCGGGGGCAACCGCTTTCATTTTGGGGATGAAAAAACTGGTGAGCAATCCGAGTGCGGCGGCTCCGAGAAGTACAAGAGCCGTAATCCAAACATGTTCACCGCCGGGAATACCGGTGGGGAGATTATCTTTGTAAATTGTTGTCCAGAAAAAGATGTAGCCGCCGAGAATTTGACCGGAAACACAGGCAAGCATGGTGAGCATGGAAACGATTCCGTTTGCGGCGGAGATACTTGTTTCCGGGACGAGGTCGGGGATTGTTCCGTATTTTGACGGACTGAAAAAGGCGGCTTGAGAACCGAGCAGGAACATAATACCGAGCAAAACAATAATTTTGACGGGCATTCCGTTTTCGGGGCGGGCGGTTTCGGCAACGGCGGGACCAAGACAGATCACTCCGATTGCGGCGGCAAGCAGCAGCATTTCAACTAATTTACACCAAATGATGGCGTTCCGGCGGCTGAACCGGTCGGTAACATAACCGGCAATGGAAGTCCAAATCAGAAAGGGAAGAATTAAAAACGCACCGCCGAGAAATCGGATCAAATCGCCATTGGCATATTCTTTTCCGATGGGTACGAGGAGCCAACGAAAGGCGTTATCGTTGAAGGCAACGGTGAATTGTGTGATGAGTAGAGCGATGAAACCTTTATTCCAGAGGGATTGTGGTTTTTTGGGGTTCATGGGGCAAGCGGGTGCGATGAAGGGTTATTAAGTGTGAGGCGTTGCCGACAGTGGGTATTTTACCGGTGGTGATATGCCGGTTAAAAACACAAAGCAAAGATTATAAGGGAAGAACAAACAACAGGGAACGGGGAGTAGTGAATAGTTGAGAGTGAATAGTGAATAATGAATAGTGAATAGTGAATAGTTCGCAAGCGTTCTATTTACCGAAATATATTAAATAATCCGCTTGCGTCCTTCACTGTTAACTATTCACTATAAACTAAATTGTTCGCCAACCTTTTGAATTGTTAATCAAGAGGTAGGCAATCGTTTGCCCATTTTACGATTAACAACCCCAAAAGTCGGCAACTGTTTTCCTCAAAGTCCCGCAAGGGACGAGATGTGCATAACCGTAGGTGGAGCGCAGCGCAACCTACGGATCAACAACCCCCAATATCCCAAAGCCCTGCAAGGGCGAGATTATGGTTGTGTTGATTGATAATCTCGCCCCGTGCGGTAGGGTGTTCAAAAGATCTGTTTTTTTACGCATTTTAAAACAACAACGTTGTAATTATAAATATTCGTAAATGATGATATTAAAAGTACTTATAATTACAGTGTTGTACGTTTGGAG
>JAITQV010000379.1 GCA_031288765.1 Planctomycetaceae bacterium | reverse complement strand
AAAGTCTTTTAATATGATCATCCCAAAACTGCCCCGACTCAAGAGGAGTCATAAAACTAACAAGCATTGCCGCTGCAAGCAGGGAAAGAAAGGCGTTGACCCGTAAAAAAACAACCAATCCGACTACCGTCAGAATACCAAATAAAAGAATAAACAACGGATCAATCAACATAAATAAAAAAATAAAAAATAATTATAACTTTTTGCGTAAGTTTTTAACAAATGTAAGCGGCAAATGTAAACCATTTTGACAATTTTGACAAATTTACTATTACCGCAAAGGATTATAACATTGATAAGGATATTTTTACACGGTTTTGCGAAGAGAAAAAAAATTAAAAAATTGGTCTTCCAATAAATTGGGGAAAATTGTTAAAATACTCCCGTTTGGCATATAATAATAGTAAGTACACGGGAAAATATTGTAAATCCTTTGAGAAATTGAATGTTAAATTCATTTTCGACTTTAGGAACGGCGATAATTTTTTGGGTAGTCTTGTTATGAAGCATCGTAGAAGTATCATAACAGAGAAATACATTACTTTACGCCACCGTCCGAAATCAACGTCTCGGCGGAAAAACTCCAATCTCGATTTTATGAGGATACGGAATGAAAAAAACGATGATTTTTTCGGTTTTACACAATAAAATGTTGGCATTTTTCCTTGCGGTCATGGGAGCGGTTTCCTTTTGGATTCACCAAGCTCCGGCTCAACAAATGGTTGAAAACGGTCTGAAAGTTGCCAGCCAAGTCAACAATGTTGCCCAGATTGTGAATGAACATCCCTTGATGCCGGTGATTCGTTGGGCGGAAAAAGAACGACCGTGTGTTATAGCGATTCAGGATTATACCGCGTTGATGACCAAACAAGAAAATATCGGCGGTGTGGTGCAGGAAGCGCAGGTGATGGAAATCAAAGTCCGGCACAATCCTCTCAGTTTTTATCTTAAATTCCGCTACCCCAGAAAAATGAATGGGCAAGAGGCGATTTATATTAAAAATCAAAATGAGGGTAAGGTTATTGGGCACGGGGTTGGTATTGAACGGAACTTCGGAACACAATTCCTCGATCCCGAAGGAATGATTGCCATGCGAGGCTGTAAGTATTCGATTAAGGAAATGGGAATCCTCAACCTGATAGACAAACTTCTGGATGTCGGGCGTAAAGACTCAAAATTCGGCGAGTGCGATGTCCAATATTTTGAGGGTGTCAAGGTCGATGATCGGGATTGTACACTGATTCAGGTTACTCACCCGATTCCAAGAAAGAATTTTATCTTTTATATTGCAAGAGTTTACGTTGATAAGGAACTAAATCTTCCTATTCGGTACGAATCGTTTGATTGGCCTTCCAAAGAGGGTGAAACACCGATGTTGATCGAAGCCTACACCTATCAGAAAATGAAAATCAATGTCGGGTTAACCGATACTGATTTCGATCACCGCAATCCGCAATATAATTATCCGTGAGTCAAATCCAAATAAGGTGTGAGGATTATTTGTTTGTGGGAACTAGTTATGGAGCCTGTTTTTTCGGATTGACGGAAACAGGCTCTTTCTATTTTAGTTGATAGCGGAGGGTGTCGCGTGCGGATTTAACATCTTGCGATAAATTCTCCATCGGCAAAATATTAAAAACCTTGCCTGAGACTACTGGACAATTTGTTTTCTTCCGATAAAATACTCCACATGTTTTTCGTGGAAAACCCCTTAACTTTCCACCATTTCCGTCCATACCAAATTAAGAAAGGAAAAATTCGTGGTCAAACTAACACTTCGGGAAAGAGAATCAATTCAGGATGCTGTTCGCCGTTTTCGTAAATTAATCGAACGGAGCGGAATTAAGAAAGAAATGAGACGCCGAGAACATTTTGAGAAGCCAAGCGAAATCAAACGCCGTGCCAAACTTCGGGCAATTCGGAGAACAAAACACCTCCAACGGCTCGCTCTTAACCCCCGTTTGGCTGCCACACAATAAGCTCCGTAATATTTCAGCAACAGGTGTAAATACAGTGTGGGTATGTAGTATGGATTCTTCGGATGAATTGCAAATCACAAATGTGATAGTGAAACCTGAAGAATCCGCCAAAACCGATTCTAATAACGAAATGAATGTTCGGTAAGTTTAATCCGGTATGTAATGAAAGAAACGCCCATGAAAAAGTACGTGTATTTAATCGGCATCGGTGTCTTACTTGGTGTAATCCTCATTGCAGGCGAACATTATCGTTATTACAACCAGTTGCAAGATTCCGAAATTAAATACGCGGACGACCGTAACTGGGACGAATACGGCAAGAAAGTCGAGAAACAACGGTGGGAACACTGGGTTGACAAATATATATGGAAAACGCCTCATCCTTATCCCGGACTTTAGAACAAACCTAACCCTCAACCGGCATTACTTATGAAGGGATTTCCCATGAAAAAGTACGTGTATCTATTCATTATAGGGATTTCTGTTAATGCAATATTGGTTACAGGCGCTTATTTTTCCTATTGCAGCCAACTGCGTAATTCCTACACTAAACATAAATATGTTTGCAATGAATTTAGTAGGGAAGTTGAAAAAAAGCAATGGGAATACTGGATAGACAAATACTTGTGGAACATACAGCGTACCTACCCCGAATCCGAACCTAAACCCTAACTAACTTACTCTAGGAAGGGGTTTTGCATGAAAAAGTATATCTATTTATTCGGTGCGGGTATTTTAGTCAATATCTGTTTACTTGTTCTATTACATCCCGTATGTTGGAATTACGTGTTAAAAGAACTGGATAAGCGGATAGATAGGGAGACTTGGAAAAAACTCGATATAGGTTCTGGTTCGGGCAAACAAGAGTGGGAACATCAGATTGATTTGCCCAAATACTTGTACGGCACAACCCGGCGTAAACCTGCCGACAAACCATAACTTCAGCAAATATCGGGAACACGTGTTCGCGGCGGGATAAATACCATGACTGATGCAGCCGCCGTTGATTGTTCCGAACATTATCAATACGATACACTTCGATTTTGGATTCGGATTGATTTCTTCTGCAAAGCAAAACCTGCCCATTACTCAGCAATGACTGAATAAATACCACTGGAATATGAACAAATAAGAGGATACTTGGGAATGAAATACTTGATTGACAGAATAACATTAGGAGGCGACATCATGAATATGATAATCAAGAGAAAATTACATCCCTCCGGTATGATCTATGAAAATGGAGGTTGGACGATAAAAATACCAAAGAAAGTGCCTCTCTTTTATGGAATTATTGTTTTATCATTCAGATCGCATACCGGTATTATCGAAATATGGAAACGTTCTATTTGGGGGAGTTGGTTCAGCAATGAATTACTAGACAGTATTGATTGTCGAAATCAAGAAAACTCAACCAAAAACATTAATAATATATGCAACATTATAGAACAATATTGTCGATAAAATGTTTATCTTATACATTGA